>NZ_JBJGYX010000025.1:0-66496 GCF_054050195.1 Geodermatophilus sp. SYSU D00710 | reverse complement strand
GCTGGACGCGGTGACGGCGGACCTGGGCGCCCCCCCCCCCCCCCCCCCCCGCGCACCCCCCCCCCCCCCCCCCCCCCCCCCCCCCCCGCCCCCCCCCCCCCCCGGGACCCTGCACAGGGGCCGGGACCTAGCGGTCCGCGCCGGCGAGGGTGGCGCAGGAGCCGCAGACGTCACGCGACGACGACGGCCACGGCTCGTCGACGGCGACCCGCGCGAGCGTGCCGCACAGCGTGAGCTCGCAGGCGCCGTCGACCTCGGACGCCGGCCGGTGCAGCTCGACGGCGTGCCACAGGGCGCACGTGGGGCCGTGCGCCCGGCTGCGGGCGGCGGCGTAGGCGGTGGCGGCGAAGGCGGTGGGGGCCATGCCGGTGAGGTCGGCAGGCCCGCGCCGGCGCGCCAGCCGGGGTGGCCCGGTCTCCCCCTCCGGGGTGAGGCGGCACGACCGCCGGGCCGGCGGCAGGATGCCCCCATGGAGCTCACGAAGCACGGGCACGCCTGCGTGGTCGTCAGTGACGGCGACCGGCGGCTGGTGATCGACCCCGGCGTGTTCACCGACCCCGCGGTGCTGGAGGGGGCGACGGCGGTGCTGGTGACCCACGAGCACCCCGACCACCTCGCCGCCGACCGGCTGCGCGCGGCGCTGGACGCCGACCCGGCGCTGGAGGTGTGGACGAACCCGTCCGTCGCCGGGCAGCTCGGCGGCCGGGTGCACGCGGTCGGCGACGGCGACGCGCTGACGGTGGCGGGCTTCGACGTCACGGTGCACGGCGAGTGGCACGCGGTGGTCCACCCGGAACTGCCGCGGGTGCGCAACGTCGGCTTCCTCGTGGGTGGGCAGGTCTTCCACCCCGGCGACGCGCTGACCGTGCCGGGGACGCCGGTGCCGATCCTGCTGCTGCCGCTGCACGCGCCCTGGTCGAAGGCCGCCGAGGTCATCGACTACGTGCGCGCGGTGGGCGCCGACCAGGCCTACGCCGTGCACGACGGCCTGCTCAACGACGCCGGGCTGGGCCTGGTGGGCAGCCTGCTCGGCGAGCGCGGTCCCGGCACCCCCACGCCCTACGCCCGGCTGGCACCGGGGGAGTCGGTCGAGCTCTGAGCCCGCCCGCTCCCCCGGCGCCGGGTCAGCGGACGGCGCGGCGGTTGCGCCCCGTGAGGCTCTCGGCGACCCCGATGAGCAGCACGGCGGCGATCACGGCGCACACGAAGCCCAGGACGTTGAGCTCCCAGATCGTGCCGGTGTGGAAGAACTGGGCGATCAGGCCGCCGATCAGCGAGCCGACCACCCCCAGTGCGAGGGTGGCGAGGATCCCGAGGCGCTGGCGGCCCGGGACGATGAGGCGGGCCAGGGCGCCGATGACGAGCCCGGCGACGAGGAAGCCGATCATGGTGTCTCCTCCGGTGGGGTGCGGCGCCCGGCCGGTCGCCGGGCGCGTCTGCCGCTGCCCTACCCGGATCCGCACCGCCGACCCGTGTGCGCACCCTCACGGGGGACGTTCAGCCGGCGGCGACCTGCTCGACGTGGGCCGGCAGCTTGTCCAGCTCGCCGTCCACGGTCTGCTGCACCATGCGCTGCAGCGCCGAGCGGGTGAACCGGTCGGCCAGCCGCGGGCGCCGCGGCTCGTGGCTGAGCGTGATGGTGACCGCGGTGGCGCCGTCGCCGGCGTCGGCGAGCTCGATGCGCGTCGTCCAGGTCTCGGGCGTGAGCTCCAGCCGGGTGGTGACCGCCCGCTCGGGCTCCCACTCGACGATCTCCCCGCGGGGTGCGCCCGAGCGGGGGGTCTCGCCCTCGGCCAGCCGGCCCGGGACGCAGACGAACCGGGTCCCGGGGCCGGGGTCCTGCGCGTCGACGACGTAGGAGACGTCGCACACGGCGCAGTAGGGCTCGAGCACGGCCAGCGCCCGCCACACCCGGCTGCGCGGGGCGGCCACCTCCCGACTGCCGCTGGCCGTGGTCACCCCTCGACGGTAACCGGGTCACCGGCCTGCTCCGGCCGGCCGGGCCGGGGCACGAGGTCGGCGAGCACGTCGCGCGCGACGGCGTAGCGCTCCTCCCCCACCCGCTGCGCCCAGTCCTGCTCGAGCGCGTCGAGCCGGCGGCGGACGGCGGCGTTCACCGCGCGGCCGCGGTCGGTCAGCCGCACCAGCCGGGCCCGGCGGTCACCGGGGTCGGGCACCACCTCGACGTACCCGCCGGCCTCGAGCGGCGCGAGCGCCTGGGCCAGCGCCTGCTTGGTCAGCCCGCTGTCGAGCGTCATCCGGCTCAGCCGCTCCCCCTCGGGCGGGACGAACGACAGCAGCCGGTAGTGCCGCATCCGCAGCCCCGGGAAGTGCGTGTCGCTGAGCGTGTAGAGGTCGTCGCGGATCCGGATCATCGCCGTCTCGAGGAGGGCGGTGATCAGCGGCGGTACCCCGTTGACGGCATCGGACAAGGTGCTTCACCATCATCTCGTCAGACAAGCGGCTTGACGATTCTCCCACGGAGTCCGCGATGACGACCTCCCCCTGGCTGGCGTTCTGCCGACCGGTCCACCCCCGCCGCCCGCGTCTCGCCGCCCTCCGTCTCCCCGGCCTCCGGCGTCCGAGGTGACCGCGCTGCCCGGCGGGGCGACCGTCGACGAGCTGCTGCCCGACCTGCGCCGCTGGACCGCCGAGCCCGGGTTCGCGGTGGACGGCGTCACCTGCCGCCCGCTGCCGCACGACATCAGCGCGCCGACGACCCGCGGCCTCACCCGCGTGCGCGTCGAGGGCCACGTCGAGGGCCACGTCGAGGGCCCCGGCGGGTCGGGTGCGCCGGTGGTGCTGGACCTGGTCGCCAAGGAGCTCCAGGCGGCGCGGTACGGCCTGCCGCCCGAGATCCCCGACGCCGAACGGGCGCGCCTGGACACCGTCATCCCGTGGCGGCTGGAGGCCGACGTCCTCGCCGCCGGCGTCGCCGACTGCGCGCCGCCGGGCCTGCGCCCGCCCGACGTGGTGGCGGTGCGCGAGCAGCCCGGCGACCGGCTGACCCTGTGGCTCGAGGACGCCGGGCCCGTGGACGCGCCCTGGACCGCGGCGGACACGGTGCGCGCCGCCGAGTCCCTGGGCCGGCTGGCCGCCCGCCGCCGGGGACGGCCGTGGCCGGCGATGCCGGGCGGGGACTTCCTCTCCGTCTACCGGGACGAGCAGCTGGGCACGTGGGCGGTCCCCTGGCTGCTCGACGAGGGCACCTGGGCCGCGCCGGTCATGCAGGTGCCCGAGGTCGTGGCCCTGCGGGACGAGGTCTGCGCGCTGGCCGCGCGCGTGACCTGCCTGCACGCCCGCCTGGCGCCGCTGCCCGTGCTCCCGAGCCACGGGGACGCGACCCCGATGAACCTGCTGCGCCCCGCGGCGGCACCGGACACCTTCGTGCTGGTCGACTGGGCGATGGCCGGACCGGCGCCCGCCGGGTACGACCTCGTGCCGCTGCTGTTCGGCCGGGCGGAGTGCGGGGCCGGACCGGCCGGCGAGGTGCCCGGCCTGCTCGGGCCGGCCGTCGCCGCCTACGTGCGGGGGCTGGCCGCCGAGGGGGTGCACGTGTCCGCCGAGGAGCTGGAGACGGCGGTGCTGCTGGCCGCGCTGCTGCGCTACCCGTGCACCGGCATGCCGCTGCACGTGCTGTTCGAGCCGGTCACCGACGAGCTGCTCGGCTACGCCGCACGGCGCGCCGGCTTCGTGCGGATGGTGCTCGACCTCGAGCCCCGCCTGGCCGCGCTCAGCGGCCGGTGACCGAGACCTCGAACTCGACCTGGCTCACGTCGGGGCGCAGCCGGGAGAAGCTGTGAACCAGGGGGTGGCCCTCGCCGTCGTGCACGGTGGTGCGGACGACGAGCAGCGGCGAGCCCGCGGCGATCTGCAGCAGCTCGGCCTCGTCGGGGGCCGCGGTGCCGACGTCGACGACGATCCGCGCGCGGGCGAGGTCGGCGCCGTACTCGCGGCGGAGGAACTCGTAGAGCGACCCCTCGCTGAAGTCCTCGACGGCGGCCTTGGGGTAGCGGTCGGCGGGCAGGAAGCTGTGCGCCACGTGGTTGGGCGCCCCGTCGACGCTGCGCAGCCGTTCGAGCTCGACGACGTCCTGGGCGACGTCGAGGGCGAGCTCGGCGGCGACCGGCGCCGGCGCGGGGACCACCCGCTGCTGGAGCACGGTGGTGCCCACCTGCGCGCCCTGCTCGGCCATCACCGAGCTCCACCCGGCGATCCGGTGCACGAAGCTCTCGCGGTACTCGTGCCGGATGGCCGGCCGGGTGACGTAGGTGCCGCGGCCCTGCTCGCGGACCAGGTGCCCGTCGGCGACCAGGCCGTCGACGGCGCGGCGCAGGGTGATCCGGCTGACCCCGTACTCCGCGCACAGCACCGGCTCCGGGGGCAGGAGCGCCCCCTCCGGCATCGCCGCGACCCGGCGCCGGAGGTGCTCCCGGACCGAGAGGTACTTCGGTCCCCCCGCTGCTGCCGTCACGCCCGCCAGCGTAGGCGCGGAAGACGTCTGCGGACGTCATGTCGTATGAGACGTCTCCCGACCGGGTGACCCCGGGCCGGTCAGCCCCGCGGTGCCCGCAGCTCGATCACGGTCACCTCGGGCCGGGCGCCGACCCGCATCTGGGGTCCCCAGTTGCCCGCGCCGGCGGTGACGTAGAGCTGGGTGTCGCCGTGGCGGGACAGTCCCTCGACGGCGGGCTGGTCGAGCCGGATGGCGTAGTCGAAGGGCCACAGCTGCCCGCCGTGCGTGTGTCCGGACAGCTGCAGGTCCACCCCGGCGGCCCGCGCCTGCTCCACCTGGACCGGCTGGTGGGCGAGCAGCACCACGGGCGTGGCGTCGTCCCGGCCGTCGAGCGCGGCCTCGAGGTCGGCGCCGTGCCCGGGGACGCCCGAGGACGCGGCCGTGCGGTCGTCGATGCCGGCCAGGTCGAAGGAGGCCCCGCCGCGGGTGATCGGCACCCGCTCGTTGCGGAGCACCTCGACGCCGAGGGTCGGCAGGTGCCGCAGCCAGGCGCCGGTGTCGACGAAGTACTCGTGGTTGCCGGTGACGAAGAAGACGCCCTGCTCGCTCACCAGGTCGGCCAGCGGCGCCGCCTCCCCGCGCAGCTCGTCGACCTCGCCGTCGACCAGGTCCCCGACGATGGCGACCACGTCGGGCCGCTGGGCGTTGACGGTCTCCACCACCCGCTCGAAGCGCCGGCCGCCGTAGGTGGCCGACAGGTGACCGTCGGAGAAGGTGACGATGCGCAGCCCGTCCAGCGCCGGGTCCAGCCGGGGCAGGGTGACCGGCACCCGGCGCACGACGGGCGCGAAGTTGGCCAGGTACGCGCCGGTGCCGGCCGTGCCCAGCGCGACCGCGCCGGCCGTGACCGCGAGGCCGCGGGCGAGGAACAGCCGCCGGGAGGGGTCCGCGGGCCGCTCGGAGGCCGGGGCCGGGGCCGGGGGCACGGCGGGAGGCGGGTCCGCGGCCGGCCCGCCGGCGGGGACGGGCTCCGGGACCGCGGCGGGGACGGGCTCCGGGACCGCGGCGGGGACGGGCGCGGGGGCGCGCCGGCGCTCGCGCAGCCGCAGCAGCAGGCGGACCGGCTCCAGGGCCAGCAGCGCGAGGAAGAGGTAGAAGGCGATGCCCAGCCAGCTGTAGCCGACCCACGCCAGGGGTGCCTCCGCCGCGAACGGCAGCGCGCGCCGCAGCAGCACGGCCGCGGCGGGCAGCAGCGCCAGGACGACGGTGAGCAGCGTGAGCCGCCGGCGCAGCCGGCCGGGCCGGGTGGTGCTGCGGACCAGCCGCCACCACAGGTAGGCGTGCAGGAGGAGCATCGCCACGAGGACGACCGTGCCGAAGCCGAGCAGGGCGATCAGGGACAGCGGGGACCTCGCTTCGGACGGGCGGCGGGCAGGCGGTCGGCACGTACCCGGCAGGGAGACGTGCGGGCGCGCCCCTCCGTTCCCGGACGGCGGGCGCTCAGCCCTTCGCGGCCGCCTTCACCGCCGCGCGCAGCGTCGGCTCCAGCGCCCAGAAGGCGAGGTCGGCGTGCTCGGCGCGGGCCTCCTCGAGGGCGTGCAGCCGGCCGTAGGTGAAGGTGTCCTCCCCCGCGCCGGAGGCCGCGGTGGCCAGCCGGGTGCACCACAGGCGGGTGACCACCGTGTCCTGTGCCTCGCCGAGCACGTCCTGCACCTGCTTCATGCAGGCGACCAGCGCCTCGGCGGGGGCGCCGAGCACGGGGGCCGCCACCTCGGCGGTGTAGCGCACCCGCTTGGCCGCCTTGCGGACCTCGTGGAGGGCGTGCTCGGTCTCCTCCTCGTGGGCGCCGGGGTCGGTCTGCTCCCGCTCGCGGGCCTCCTCGATGCGCGCCCGCATCCGCTTGCCGGTCCGCCTGACCGCATCGGTGAGCACCGCCCGCGCGGGCTCGCCGGCGGCCTCGGCCAGCGGCGGGTCGGCCAGCAGCGCGTGCAGCGAGTCCAGCAGCGCCCGGTGCCGCCTGTCCGACAGCGCGCGGACGGCGGCCTTGCGGCCCCGTTCGACGTCGGCCACCTCGGTGGAGCGCAGCCGCGCGGACACCGGCCCGCGGACCAGCTCGACCGGCTGGGCGTCGACGACCGCGCGCAGGTGCTCGAGGGCCACCTCGCCGTCGCGGGCGCCGGAGAGCGCGGCGCCGATCCACTGCAGCTCGTCGCGGACGGGGTCGGTGGCGGTGCGGTCGAGGACGGGCCGGAAGGCCGCGAGGATGCTGCGCATCCGGCGGCAGGCCACGCGCAGGTCGTGGACGCCCTCGGGGTCGCCGGTGCGGACGCCGATGTCGGCGACCTGCAGCGCCTCGACCTGCGCGGCCAGGGCGCCCAGGACGACGTCGGCCGCCGTCTGCCCGCCGTCGCCGGCCCGCGCCTTGCGGCCCTTCTTCCCCTTCCTGCCGGAGGGCTCCGGCTCGGCCGACGCGGCGGGGCGCGGCACGGCCGGACCGAGCGCGGCGAGCCGGTCGCCGAGCACCCGGGAGAGCTTGGACGGCGAGTCCGAGGGCCGGATGCCGGCGGCGACGAGGGCCTCGGTGACGGCGTCGAGCAGTTCCCGGTCGCCGTCGACGAGCTCCACCTCGAGCTCGCGCCAGGTGGTGACCTCGGCCGGGGACCCGGGGTCGGGCGCGAGCGCGGTGCCGGTGACGGTGTCGGCGGCGACCTGGGCCAGCACCCGGCCCTCGCCGTCGAGCAGGTCGGTCACCTGCCGCGTCGTCTGCAGGGTCGCGACCGGTTCGGGCCGGACCCCGCGCAGGACGGCGGTGACCGGCTCGGTCACCGCCCGGGGCACGACCGTGCGGCGCACGCCGATCGGGGCGTGCACCTCCCGCCGGGAGCCCGCGACGGCGGTGGGCAGCTTGAGGTGCCAGCCGGCGTCGGTGCCGCCGGTGCGCCGGCGCAGCGTGATCCGCGCGCGGGCCAGGCGCAGGTCCGGGGTGTCGTAGTAGGTGGCGTCCAGGTCGTACGTCTGCGGATCGCCGACCGAGGCGACGCCGCCGACCCCGGTCAGGTCGGGCAGGTCGACGTCCGGCCCGGTCTCGAACTTGCGCTCGACCTCGAGTTGCACGCTGCCCACGTCGTCCTCCTCAGCCGGGTCTGCTCCCGCGTCGACCGTAGGCGTCACCGGGGTGTCGTGGCACGCCGGACCGGGCACTCCCCGGCAGGTGGGACCGCCAGAGCAGGCGATCCGGAGGAGGCGAGCACCGTGTTGAGCGAGCGAGACCTGTCCGCGGCGATCGGGAGCACGGCACACGGTCCGGACGGCGAGAAGATCGGCACCGTCGAGAGCTTCTTCGTCGACGACCGCACCGGCGCACCGACCTGGGTCGCGGTCAGCACCGGGCTGTTCGGCACCCGTCACTCCATCGTCCCGGCGACCGAGGCGACCTTCGCCGACGGACTGCTGCAGGTGCCCGTGAGCAAGGAGGCGGTCAAGCACGCGCCGTCGGTCGGCGGGGACCACCTGAGCCCCGAGGAGGAGGCCGAGCTGCGCCGCCACTACGGCATCGGGACGGGGACGGGCGTGGGTACCGGCCCGGGGACGGGCGCCCCGGTCCCGCCGGCCTCGGGGGTGCCGGCGGGCGGGGGCGCTCCGGGAGCCGCAGCCCCGGGGGCCACCGCGCCCGGGACCGCGACGCCGGGGGCCGCGGGGCCGGCGATGTCCGTGGTCGACCCGGGCACCCAGCCGGTCCCCCCGCCGGCCACCGACGTCCGCACCACCACCGGCCAGGCCGCGCCGCCCCCGCACCCCCAGCACGCCGCCCCGTACGCCGATCAGCACACGACCCAGCACGCGGCCGCCCACGCCGGGGCCGACGTCGCCCGGCAGGCCTCCGACGGCGCCATGACCCGCAGCGAGGAGCAGCTGCGGGTCGGCACCCGGCAGGTCGCCGCCACCCGCGTCCGGGTGGTCAAGTACGTGGTCACCGAGGAGGTGCAGGTGACCGTGCCGATCCGTCGCGAGGAGATCCGCATCGAGGAGGTGCCCCTCGACGCCCCCGACCCCGGTCCGGGCGAGTCCCTCGTCCCGGCGAGCGCGCCGGGTGGGACCGCCGGCGGCGCCCCGGGTGGGATGACCGGCGGGATGACCGGCGGGATGGCCGGCGGGATGGCCGGCGGTCTGCCCGAGGACATCGTGCTGCACGCCGAGCGGCCGGTGGTGAACGTCGAGGTGGTGCCGGTCGAGCGGGTGCGGCTGCGCACCGAGCTGGTCGAGGGCCAGGAGCGGATCACCGACCAGGTGCAGCGCGAGCAGATCGTCGTCGACGAGACCTCGTCACCCCGGACGGCACCGCAGGCGTCGCCCCAGGCAGCGCCGCAGGGGTACCCGCAGGCGTCGCCGCAGGTGCGCTGACCGGACTCGCCGGCCGCCGTCTCAGGGGCGGCGGTCGGCGAGGAAGGCGAACCGCTTCCGGGTGGCGGCGACCTCGGCGGCGTCGACGTCGGCCAGCAGGAGCGTCTCGCCGCCCGCGGCGGTCGCCAAGAGCTCCCCCATCGGGCTGACCACCTGGCTGTCGCCGGCGTGCTCGAGGCCGTCGCCGGCGGTACCCACGCGGTTGCACGCCACCACGTACGCCTGGTTCTCGATGGCGCGGGCGCGCAGCAGCGTCGTCCAGTGGTGCCGGCGCGGCGCCGGCCAGTTCGCCGTCACCAGGTAGACGTCGGTGTCCTCGGCGGCGGTCCAGAACACGTCGGCGAAGCGCAGGTCGTAGCAGACGAAGGGCGTGATCCGCAGACCGCCGACGGTCACGGTGACCGGTGCCTCGCCGGCGCGGAACCGCTCGGCCTCGCCCCCGTGCGTGAACGGGTGCAGCTTGCGGTAGCGGTGGGTGGTGCCGTCCGGCCCGGCCAGGACGAAGGAGTTGAACGGGAGGGCGCCGTCGGCGGCGATCTCCGGGCAGCTCCCGGCCACCCACACCCCGTGCTCGGCGGCCTGGGTGCGCAGGAAGTCCGCGGACGGGCCGTCCTCGGGCTCGCCGATGCCGGGCGTCATGGAGAACCCGGTGGAGAACGTCTCGCTGAGGAGCACGAACTCCGCCCCGGCACCGGCCGCACGGGCCACCTGCGGCGCCAGCCGGGCGTAGTTGGCCTCCCGGTCCTCCCAGACGATGTCGTGCTGCACGACCCCGAACCTCATGGCCCCATCCTCGTCAACCGGCTCACGGCCTCGGCGAGCACCTCGTCGCGCTTGCAGAACGCGAAGCGGACCAGGTGCCGGCCCAGGTCGGCGTGCCCCGCGGTCCAGAACACCCCCGCGGGCACGGCGACCACCCCGGCCAGCTCCGGCAGGACGCGGCAGAACGCCAGGCCGTCGCCGTCGGCCTGCACCCGGCGGACGTCGACCATCGCGAAGTACGTGGCCTCCGGGGCGATGGTCGGCAGGCCGGCCGCGCGCAGTCCGCCCACCAGCACGTCGCGCCGGCGCTCGAGGTCGGCGGCGATGCGGGTGAAGTAGGCGTCGGGCAGGCCGAGCCCGGCGGCGATGGCCGGCTGGAACGGGCCGGCGTTGACGTAGGTGAGGAACTGCTTGGCGGTGCGGACGGCGGCCACCAGCGGCGCCGGGCCGCAGGTCCAGCCGACCTTCCAGCCCGTGGTGCTGAACGTCTTGCCCCCGCTGCTCACCACCAGCGTCCGCTCGCGCAGCCCGGGCAGCGTGGCCGGGGAGACGTGCTCGGCGCCGGAGAAGACCAGGTGCTCGTAGACCTCGTCGGTGACCAGCAGCAGACCGGCCTCCAGCACGACCTCGGCGACGGCGTCGAGCTCCGCTCGGGAGAACACCTTGCCGGTCGGGTTGTGCGGGGTGTTGAGCAGCAGCAGCCGGGCGCGCGGGGTGACGGCGGCGCGCAGGTCGGCGGGGTCGAACGTCCAGGCCGCGCCGTCGGTGTCGGCCGGTGGCGGGGTCAGCGGCACCGGCCGCAGCACGCCCCCGGCCATCGCGACCGCGGCGGCGTAGCTGTCGTAGACCGGCTCGAACACCACGACCTCGTCGCCGGGCTCGACCAGCGCCAGCATCGCCGCGGTGAGCGCCTCGGTCGCCCCGGCGGTGACCAGCACCTCGGCGTCGGGGTCGTAGGTCAGGCCGCGGAAGCGCTCGACGTGCGCGGCGATCGCACTGCGCAGCTCCGGGGTGCCCGGGCCGGGCGGGTACTGGTCGTGCGCGGTGCCGATGGCATCCCGGGCGACGTCGAGCACCTCGGCCGGCCCGGGGGTGTCGGGGAAGCCCTGGCCCAGGTTGATCGACCCGGTGGCCGCCGCCAGCGCGCTCATCTCGGCGAACACCGTGGTGCCGAAGCCCTGCAGCCGGTCGGCCAGGTACGGCGCGCGGGTCGCGGGGGCACTCATGCGCCCACCGCCGCGAAGCGCACCGACCGGCGGGTGAGGTCGGCCTCCTCCAGCCGCACCCGCACCCGCGACCCCGGCTCCAGGCCCCCGCCCGCGCAGCGCGCGCGGACGGCGGGGTCGTCGAGGACGACGGTGCCGCGACCGCCGTCGGCGTCCACCACCACCGCGTCGAACTCCTCTCCCTCGCGGCCGGCCAGCAGCCAGGCCTCCGTGGCGTCGACGACCGCCCGCTCCACCGCGCGGGTGCGCCGGTCGGAGGCGGCCATGAGTGCCGGCAGCTCCGGCAGGACGGCCCGCACGGCGGGGTCGGGCCCCCGGCCCGCCGCCAGCGCCAGGCACACCTCGGTGCCGAACCGGTCGACCAGCCGCCGCAGCGGCGCGGTCACGTGCGCGTACGGGGCGCCGACGCCCGCGTGTCCGGCGTCGGCGGGCGGGTCGCCGTCGAGGGGCGTGTAGGCGGCGCCGCGCAGGAGGGCGGCGGCCTCCTCGAGGAAGGCCAGGTGCCGCGGGTCGGTGAGGTCCAGCGCGGCCAGCACCCGGCCGGGACCCACGCCCGCCGGCCAGTCGACGCCCAGCGCGGGGGCCAGCCGGCGCAACCGGGCGACGTCCTCGGGGCGGGCCTGCGGCAGCGTGCGCAGCAGGCCGACGCCGCCGTCGACCATGAGCTGCGCGGCCACCCGCCCGGTGAGCAGCGAGATCTGCGCGTTCCAGCCCTCGACCGCCAGGGGTGCGCGGGTGACCAGCGTCCAGCCGCCGCCGTCGGTGCGGACGACCTCCTGCTCGGGCGAGCCCAGCTCGATCGCGCCGCGGGCGGCCGCCTGCTCCTGCAGCAGCCGCCCGAGCTCGGGCAGCACGGCGACGGCGTCGGGCAGGGTCCCCGCGTCGGCCTGCGCCTGGACGTCGGGGTAGGCGAGCCGGGCGCGGCTGCGGACGCGCGCGCGGCGGAGCTCGACCGACCGGACGCCGGCATCGGAGTCCAGGCGGACGGTCCACAGCGCGGCGGCGCGGGGCTCGCCGGGCAGCAGGCTGGCCGCGTCCTCGCTGAGCACCGTCGGGTGCAGCGGGGTGCGCCGGTCGGGGGCGTAGAGGGTCTGGCCCCGGCGGCGCGCCTCGGCGTCGAGCGCGCCGCCGGGCGTGACGACCGCGCCGACGTCGGCGATGGCGTAGCTGACCCGGTAGCCGCGGCCGTCGCGCGCCAGGTGCACGGCCTGGTCGAGGTCGCGGCTGCCCGGCGGGTCGATGGTCACCAGCGGCAGGTCGGTGGCGTCGAGGTCGGGCAGCGGCCGGTCGGCGGCGATCCGCTCGGCCTCAGCCAGCACGCCGGCGGGGAACTCCTCGGGGACGTCGAACTCGGCCCGGATGGCCGCGAAGTCGGGTCCGGCGGGGGCCGCCGCGGGCCAGCGGGGCACCAGCAGCGGGGGCGGCGGCAGTCCGTTCCACGTGGAACGCTCGTCGGGTCTCACGCGACGCGCACGTCCTCGCCGCCGTCGATGGAGACGACGTCGCCGCGGCGGACCTGCCGGCCGCGCCGGTCCTCGGGCTCGCCGTTCACCCGGACCGCGCCGGTGACCAGGACGTCCTTCACCTGTGCGCCGGTGGGGACGGCGTCGACGAGCTTGAGCAGCTGGCCGAGGCGGATGGAGTCCTCGCCGGGGCGGAGTTCGACGGTGCGCACGGTCCCATGATCAGGCGAGGACGAGCTCGTCGCCCACCGCCACCCGGCCGGGCACCGGGACCAGCGCGCCGACGGCCAGCGTGCTGCCGCGCTCGCGGTGGATGGTCTTGAGCACGGTGGTGTCGCGGCCGATCCCGCCGGGCTGGGGCCGGGTGACCATGACGCAGCGGCTCACCGGCTTGAGCACGTCGAGCACGGCGGTGCCCAGGCGCACGGTGCTGCCCACCAGGGCGTCCTCGCCGGCGCCGTCGAGCAGGACGTTGGCACGGAACCTGCGGCGGTCCCAGGTGCCCAGCGTGCCGGTGGAGACCAGTGAGACCCGGATGCGCGAGCTGTCGTGGAACGCGCCGGTCGCGCCCTCGAAGGCGTCCCAGACGTCCTCGTCGTCGTCGGGGCTCTCGTAGTGCCGCGGGCCGCGTTCGGCCTCGGCGGCGCGCAGCGTCACCGGCCGGCCCAGCCAGTCGGAGAGGACGCCGTCGTCGGTGGTGACGGTGCCGTCGGGCAGCACCACCTCGACGCCGCCGTCGTCGCGGAGCCGACCGGCGGCGAAGAGCAGGTCGGGCACCCGGCGGGCGGTCAGCCCGAAGCCGGTCGAGCGGTCGAACAGCGCCCACTGCCGGTCGCCGGCCAGCCCCTGCGGGCCGACGTCGACGGCGTCGAGCCGCTGGCCCTGCAGCGACTTGACCGGGTAGCGCCACAGCTCGAGCACGCGCACGTCAGGCCGCCGTCCAGGCGAGGGTCCACGTGCCCGACCAGGTCTCCCCCGGACCGAGGACGACGAGGTCGACGCCGTCGGCCAGCGCGTTGGGCGGGCAGGTCATCGGCTCGACGGCGAGGCTGCGGCGCCGCTGGCCCTCGGGCAGCGTGTCGCCGCTGTAGACCTGCAGCCACGGCCACGCCTCGTCAACGGTGAGCTCGAGGGTGCCAGCGCGGCCGCGCAGCCGGACGCGGGCCCGGCCGTCGTCGTCGCGGATCAGGTCGGTGAGGGCGTCGTCGAGGGGCCGGTCGCCGATCCGGCCGACGGCGCCGTCGAAGGGCCGCCGGGTGCCGGTGGGCAGGCCGCCGTCGAGGTCGAGGGCGGTGCGCGCCGGGACGGTGAGCTCGGCGTCGCCGATCCCGCCGTCGGCCGTGGCGCCCACCGACAGGTAGGGGTGCATGCCGGCACCGAACGGCGCCGGACGCCCACCGGCGTTGCGGACCCGCACCGTGACGGCCAGCCGGTCGCCGGTCAGGTGCGTGTCGACGGCGGCCGCGAGCCGGAACGGGTAGCCCGGCCGCGCCTCGACGACGGTGCCGACGCTCACCGCGTCGGAGTGCCGGGCCAGGACCGACCACCGCTGCCAGGTGACCAGCCCGTGCGCGGCCGGCTTGCCGGGGCCGGCGGTGTCGAGCTGGAGCTGCTGGCCCTCCCAGGTCCACCGCCCGTCGCGGAGCCGGTTGGGCCAGGGCAGCAGCACGCCCCCGCGCCGCCCGGTGGGCACCGTGCCGGCGGGGTAGCCGTCGAGGACGCCCCAGTCGCCGACGGTCAGCGCGCGCAGCCCACCGCCACGCAGGTCGACGGCGAGCCGGGCGTCCCCGCTGACCAGCTCCACCTCCGCCGGCTCGGTCGCGGGCCACGCGGTCATCGGCGGGACGCTCATGCCCGGCAGCCCACCACACCGGCGCTCCGTCAGCCCAGCGGTCCGGCTCCGGGACGAGTGTCAAGGCCTCCGCGGGATCTGTGGACGGGCCTCTGACCTGGGG
The DNA here is from genome assembly GCF_054050195.1 of Geodermatophilus sp. SYSU D00710. Lineage (NCBI taxonomy): Bacteria > Bacillati > Actinomycetota > Actinomycetes > Geodermatophilales > Geodermatophilaceae > Geodermatophilus > Geodermatophilus sp. SYSU D00710. The sequence goes on along the minus strand of NZ_JBJGYX010000025.1, from coordinate 52,233 downwards.
ATACGGGTCGCGTAGTGCGGTCGAGTCCAGTGTTCTTCGATCATGTGTTCGAGTAGGTGGGAGACCGGTGACGTCCTCGACGACGTCGCCGCGCTCATCGCCGAGCGCAACCGGATCGACGCCGCCCTGGCCCGCAGGGTCCGCGCCGCGGAACTCGCGCAGGCCCCCGAGCGCGACGGGCAGAAGAGCATGGCGGCCTGGCTGCGGGGGCACTGTCGGCTGTCCGGGTCGGACGCCGCGCGGCTGGTCGGCAACGGCCGGGCACTGGAGCACCTGCCGGCCCTCGCCGAGGCGCACGACGCCGGCTGGGTGACCGCGGCGCAGGTGGCCGAGGCCGCCGGGCTGCTCACCCCGAAGCGGCGGGCGGCGTTCGCCGCCGCCGGGGTCGATCTGGGTGAGGTCGACGGGGTGCTCACCGGGGTGGCGGTCGAGCAGGACCACGCCGCCTTCGTCACGGTGGTCAAGCACTACGAGCACGCCTGCGACCCGGACGGGCCCGAGCCCGATCCGACCGAGGGTCGGTCGTTGACGGTGTCCAAGCACGCCGACGGCACGGTGTCCGGACGGTTCCACCTCGACGCGGTGGGCGGGGAGAAGGTGCAGGCCGCCCTCGAGGCGCACGTGCAGGCCGACCGGCCCGCCGGCGACGAGCGGACCCGGGCTCAGCGGCAGGGTGACGCGCTGGTGCAACTGGCCGACACCAGCCTGGCGTCCGGCGACCTCCCGGTCCTGCGCACCGTCAAGCCCCATGTGGCTGTGCGGGTCGATCTCGACGACCTGGCCGACCCGGCCACCGGGCCCGGCACCGCGACCATGGGGTTCGGCGCGACGATCTCCGCGGCGCGGGCCCGGTGGCTGGCCTGCGACGGCGCGATCTCCCGGGTGGTGTTCGGGCCCGACGGGACCCCGCTGGACCTGGGGCGCAGCCGGCGGCTGGTCAGCCGGCAGCTGCGCCGCGCCGTCGAGCTGCGCGACGGGGGGTGTGTGTTCGCCGGCTGTGACGCCCCGACCCACTGGGCGGACGTGCACCACCTGGTGCACTGGATCGACGGCGGCGAGACCAGCCTTGCCAACTCGGCGCTGCTGTGCGAGCGGCACCACACCAAGGTCCACCACGGCTTCCGCGTCGAGCGGCAACCCGACGGTCGATGGTGCACCTGGCGCCCCGACGGCACCGAGATCACCGTCCCCGCACCGCTGGCACCCGCCGCCTGACCGACCCGCGCACGCCGGCACGGCCGCCCGCATCTCGCGCGGACGGCCGTGCCGGCGTGCCCGCGGTCAGGCCGCGGCGGTCACCTGCTCGCCGATCTGGAGGACCTGCTCACGGGTCAGCGCCTGCGGGGCGAGGAGCTGGAAGAAGCGCCCGTCGGCGAGCCGGCCGACGAGCATCCAGGAGGGAGGGGCACCGGCGTCACCCTCGACGAGCGCCAGCCGCCCGGGCCGCTCCTGGACCGTCACCGTCTCCACCGGCGCGGCCAGCGGGAGCCCGGCGAGGAGCCCGTCGATCGTCCCCGGGTACTCCTGGCCCACCGCGCTGAGCCGCAGTGACAGGCCGGGGTCGGTGTCGCTGACGAGGTCCAGGCTGCGGCTCTCCTCGTAGCCGCCCACCGACCAGCCCGCCGGCGCGAGCCCGAACTGCAGGCCCACCGGCTGCGGCCGGTCGACGACCGACTCCCCCACCGCGACCAGCGCCCCGGCGTCGGCGTGGACGCCCTCACCCGAGAGCTGGATCCACTGCCCGTCCCGGCGCTCCCACAGGAGGGTGACCACGCCGTCCTGCCGCCACACGGACGCCTCCACCCCGTCGACGGTCGCCGTGCCGGCCGGAGCCCCCTCGTGCCAGAAACCGTAGTCCTCCGACGTGCGCGGGTCCTCCGGGTAGACGCCGAGCAGCACCCGGTCCCCGCCAGGGGACGTGTGGTCGGCGATGGAGTACGGCGGCGTGCTCCCGTACTGCGGCATCCCGCCCCGGCGGCTGTAGGACGGCGTCAGCCCCTCGGGCACCGGGTCCAGGGACACCGGGAACGTGACCGCCTCGGCGGCGACCAGCACGATCGCACCCGGCGCCGGCGCGGCGACGGACGGAGCCGGGCGCGGCGGGGCCGGGGACGTCGGCTCGGCGACGACCACCGCCGTCGCCCAGGCGGCCGCGACGGCCAGCAGCCCCGCACCGACGTGCAGCGACGTCCGCCGGCCCGGCGGCCGGAGGCGGCGCCGGCCGGTCCGGGCGGTGCCGATCTCCTCGAGCAGCGCGGCGCGGGCCGCCGCGCGGGCGGCGGGCGTCAGGGCCGGCGCCTCGGGCCCCGCCTCGCGGAGCAGGGTGGTCTCGTTCACCGGATCTCCTCGGGGTCGGGTCCCGACAGCAGGTCGGACAGCGACGGGCGTCGAGGGCCGCGCGGGTCTGGCGGCGGGCGCGGTGCAGGCGGGAGCGGACCGTCCCCACCGGCACGTCGAGGACGGCCGCGACCTCCTCGTAGGACAGGTCACCCCAGGCGACCAGCAGCAGGACGTCGCGGTCGCGCCGCTGGAGGCCGGCCAACGCGGCGGCGAGCGGTCCGCGCAGCGCCTGGGCGTCCAGCCGGCCGTCCGGGTCGTCGTCGGGCCGCACGTCCCGCTCGCCGGCCACCCGGGCCAGCGCCCGGTAGCGGCGCCGCTCCGCCCGGGCGGCGCCGCGCAGGAGGTTGGTCGCGATCCCGATGAGCCACGGCCGGACGTCGAGGTGCTCGGGGCGGTAGCCGGCCCGGCGCCGGAATGCGACGAGGAAGGTCTCGCTGAGCAGGTCGTCGGCGAGCTCGCCCACCCGGCGGCCGAGATAGCGGTGCACCGCGGTCGCGTGCCGGTCGAACAGCGTCGCGAAGCGCTCCGGGTCCACCAGCGACGCCGCGACCAGCTCCGCGTCGGTGGGCAGGGCGGAGGGCAGCGCACGCAGCGGCACGGCGTCCGGCTGCTCCGCCGAGCGGGACAGGGCGGTCACGACCGGTGATGATCTGGCAGCGCAGGGTGGGCTCGTCACACCCCTCCATGTCCGGAGTGGCGGATCGGGTTCACGACCCGTCGAGCACCCGCTCGTAGTACAGCGAGCACCCGGCGTCGGGATGGTCGACGTAGGCCCCGAACGCCGGGATCGCCCGGTACCCGGCGCCCTCGTACAGCGCGATGGCCTCGGGCTGGCGCGGACCGGTCTCCAGCCGCAGCGTCGTCCACCCGCGCGACCGGGCCGCGGCCTCCAGTGCCGCCAGCACCAGCTTCGACACGCCGCGGCCGCGGGCGGCGGGGACGACGTACATGCGCTTGACCTCGGCCACGTCCGCACCCAGCGCCCGCAGCGCCCCGCAGCCCACCGCGGTGCCGTCGGCGTCCCGGGCCACCAGCACCACGCTGACGTCGGCGGCCGACGGCGGCGTCCCGGGCTCGCCCTCGCCGTCGTACCGCGCGCGCAGCTCGGCCTGCTGCGCGGCGGTCAGCCGCTGCACGTCCGCGTCGTCCCAGGCCGCCGGGGTGACCCTCACCGGCTGATCCCGTGCAGCAGCAGGCCGGCCAGCTCCCGGTAGGCGGCGGCGTCGTCCAGGCCCGTGACCCGGGCGGTGTCCCCTCGGCCGATCCGCAGCATGAGCGTGGTGACGGTGTCGGCCACCAACGCGGGGTGCACCTCGCGGAACCGGCCCGCGGCCACCCCCTCGGCGATCAGCGCGCTCACCCGCTCCGCCGCGACGGCGGTGTTCTGCTCGTACACCGCGCGCCCGGGCGGGAACGCCTCCAGGTCGCGGTGGAACGCCCGCGACGCCGGGGTCAGCGCCCGCGCCACCGCCTCCAGGTAGGCCGTCACCCGCTCCGCGGGGTCGTCCTCGGTCGCGGTGCGCGCCTCGACCTCGGCGGTGGCCCGGCGGAAGAAGTGCCGCACCACCCGGACGGCGAGCTGCTCCTTGCTGTCGGCCAGCGCGTACAGCGTCGTCTTCGAGCAGCGCAGCCGGACGGCGAGGTCCTCGAGGGTGAACCCGGCGAAGCCCTCGGCCAGGAACAGCTCCTCCAGCTGGTCGAGCAGCTCGGCCTGGCGCACGGTCAGCCGCCGCTCGCGCTGCTCCGTCGTGGTCACCACGTCTCCCCACCCTCACGCCTGGACGGAGCACAGTACCGCGGTACCGTTCGCAGTACTGCCGTCCGCGACGAGGGGGACCCCTGTGGCCGTCGACCGTGAGCTGCCCACCCAGGAGGCCGCCGACCTGATCGCGCTCACCCGCGAGCTCGCCGACGCCGAACTGGCGCCCCGGGCCGCGGAGTACGAGCGCGAGGAGCGCTTCCCGCGGGAGGTGTTCGCCAAGCTCGGCGAGGTCGGCCTGCTCGGGCTGCCCTTCGGCGAGGACGTCGGCGGCGGCGGCCAGCCCTACGCCGTCTACCTGCAGGTGGTCGAGGAACTGGCGATGCGCTGGGCCACCGTCGCGCTCGGGGTCAGCGTGCACACCCTCGCCTGCGGCCCGATCGACCGCTTCGGCACCCCTGAGCAGCGCGAGCAGTGGCTGCCGGAGATGGTCGGCGGCCGGCTGCTGGGCGCCTACTGCCTGTCCGAGGCGCACGCCGGCTCCGACCCCGCCGCCATGCGCGCCCGCGCCGTCCGCGACGGCGAGGGCTGGGTCGCCTCCGGCGAGAAGGCGTGGGTCACCCACGGCGGGCACGCCGACTTCTACTCCACCTTCCTGCGCACCCCCGACGACGGCGAGCGCGCCATCTCCTGCTTCCACCTCACTCCCGACCTGGCCGGGTTCACCGCGGCCCCGCCCGAGCAGAAGATGGGCCTGACCGGCTCGACGACGGCGGCCATGCGCCTCGACGACGTCGCCGTGCCGGCCGGCCGCATGGTCGGCGAGCCCGGCCGCGGTCTGTCCATCGCCCTGGGCGCGCTCGACTCCGGGCGGCTCGGGGTCAGCGCCGTCGCCGTCGGGCTGGCGCAGGCCGCCCTCGACGTCGCCGTCGCCTACGCGATGGAGCGGGAGGCCTTCGGCCGGCGCATCGTCGACCACCAGGGCCTGGCGTTCCTGCTCGCCGACATGGCCGCCGCCGTCGAGTCCGCCCGCGCCACCTACCTGGTGGCCGCGCGCCGCAAGGACGCCGGGCTGCCCTACTCCCGGCAGGCGAGCATCGCCAAGCTCGTGGCCACCGACGCCGCGATGAGGGTGACCACCGACGCCGTCCAGGTGCTCGGCGGCGCCGGCTACACCCGCGACCACCCCGCCGAGCGGTACATGCGCGAGGCCAAGGTCATGCAGATCTTCGAGGGCACCAACCAGATCCAGCGCATGGTCATCGGCAAGCACCTGGCCAAGGAGGCCACCCCGGCGAACGGCTGACCGTGTGCAGGACGCACGGGCGATCGATGACGTCTGTCAATGGGCACGGTCCCGGACCGCGGCGAGACTCGGGGCACACCGCCTGACGAGGAGTCCCCGATGCCCGAGCCGCACCTGCTCGCCGCCGACGCCGACCGCGCCGCCGTGGTCACCCGCCTGGACCAGGGCCTGGCCGACGGCCGGCTGACCCTGGCCGACTACGAGGACCGCTCGGCCCGCGCCCACGCCGCCCGCACCTACGGCGAGCTGGCCGACCTCACCGCGGACCTGCCCGCCGCGGCCCGGCAGCCGGACCGGCGCCCCGCCCCGGTCGCCCGGGCGGTGACCTGCGGCTCGTGGCACGGCGCGTGGGGCGCCGACCTGCGCGCGGCCTGGAGCCAGTGGGCGGTCACCGCGGTGGTCGTCGTGGGCATCTGGCTGGTCTCGATGCTGGCCACCGGCGACCTGCAGTACCCGTGGCCGGTGTGGGTGGTCGGTCCGTGGGGCGTGGTGCTGCTGGCCCGCACGCTCGGCGAGCGGCGTCCGGGGCGCAGCGACCGGCAGCAGCGCCTCCCCGCCTGATCCGGGCGGGTGTCGTCCGGACCGCTCGGGTAGGGGTCCCCCGACCCCAGCCACGCACCCGGAGGACGCCGTGCACACCCTGACCGAGCGCTTCACCGCTGCCCTGCACCACCTCGACGCCGAGCGCGACGCGCAGCCGATGGTCGAGCTGACCGGCGAGGACGCCGTCCTCATGAAGCTCAACGAGGACCACGAGGCCCGCGGGCCGGAGGGCGCCAAGCGCTTCTGGGAGGACTACCGCAACGTCTTCGGCGACCTGGAGACGACGTTCACCTCCAGCACCGTGGGGGAGAAGACCGCGGCGCTGGAGTGGGAGTCGCGGGGCACGCTGCGCAGCGGGAAGCCCTTCCGCTACAAGGGCGTGACCGTGATCGAGAGCGACGGCTCCCACGACGGCCCGCTCACCGGCGTCCGCACCTACTACGACTCCGCTGCGTTCGTGCAGGAGAGCGCCGGCACCGCCTGACCGGTACTCACTCCCCCGTCCGCGCCCGGGCGGCGCAGTCGTCGACGACGGCGTCCCAGCCCGCCCGGGCCTGGACCAGCTCCACGTCGCTGCGCCGTCCCACCGCCATCGGGTAGGTGTAGGTGAGGCCGCCGTCGGCCGAGAAGCGCAGCACGAACCCGTGTGGCAGCAGGCAGGCGACGAAGCGCTCCTCCACGGCGGGATCCGCCGACAGCGAGGGGTCGGCGGCCGAGGCGAACGCCCACGACACCGGGGCGGGGGTCCCCTCCGTCCGCGAGATGTAGCGGAGGCCGGTCGTGGACCCGTCGCGGACGAGCTCGACCACCTCCGAGCCGGGGTACACCGGCGCGGGCACCTCGGCGACCAGCGCGCCGTCGTCCTCGGGCAGCTCCGTCCACTCCCGGCCGATCGCGCCGTCGCCGAAGCGCACCGTGCCGGGCGAGTAGCGGCCACCCTCGCCGGGCCGGGTGACGACGGCCAGGGCCGGCGCGGCGCCGGTCGTGTCGAGCAGCGCCACCGTCGCACCCCGTCCGCTGCGCTCGGGCGGGGCGAGCAGGGCCAGCTCGCCGGGCGCCGCGCCGGGCGGGCCGCCGAACCAGGCGTGCAGCAGCTGGCCCTCGTCCTCGCCGATGACCAGCGCCCAGCGCCGGCCGTCGGGCAGCTTGCCGGCGAAGGCCACGTGCCGGGCCGACTCCGGCGGGCTGAGCTCGGTCCCGCCCGGACCGAGCGGCGCGGACCAGTCGATGGCCGCCACCCCGGCGACGAAGTCCTCGTCGGCGGCGAGCGAGCCGCGGGTGGGGAGGTCGTACAGGAGCGGAGCGGCCTGCGGCGTGCGCTCCCCGGCGCCGGCGACCTCCCCCGCCCCGGGGCCGGCGTCGGGCACGAGCGCCGGCGCCGCGGCCCCGAGCAGGGCGACGGCGAGCGCCCCGGCGACCCAGGCGGCCCGCGTCCGCCGCTGCCGGCGGGCCAGCGCGACGGCGGCGTCGGCGGCGTCGGCACCGCGCGGCGGGCCGGCCTCGGCGGCCAGCCGGTGCAGGGCGTCGCGGACGTCGAGGTCGGGGTGGGTCACGACGGGTTCCTGTCGGTCGAGGAGGCGGTCTCGGGGCCGAGCACCCGGCGCACGGCGGCCAGGCCGCGGGCGGTGTGCGTGCGCACGGTGCTGGGGGAACAGCCGAGCAGGGCGGCGGTCTCGGTCTCGGTGAGGTCCTCGTAGAAGCGCAGCACGAGCACTGCGCGGGCCCGCGGGGAGAGCTGGTCCAGGGCCCGCCGCAGCTCGTCGCCCAGCGCGTACGCGTCCTGCCAGTCCCCGGCGGCGCGGTCGGGCAGCGTCTCGAGCACCTGCTCGCCGTGCCAGAGCCGGCGCCGCCAGTCCAGGTGGCAGTTGAGCAGCAGCCGCCGCACGTAGGCGATCGGGACGTCGGCCCGCTGCACGCGGCTCCAGTGCCGGTGGGTCCGGGCCAGCGCCGTCTGCACGAGGTCCTCGGCGTGGCCGCGGTCGCCGGTGAGCAGGTAGGCGGTGCGCAGCAGCGCTGCCTCGTGCGCCACGACGAACGCCGTGAACTCGTCCCGGTCGGCGCCCATGTCCACCCGCTCCCGTGGTGTCCCTGACCAGTTGACCCGGTGGGAGGCCACGATGCGCGACGGCGGGAGGTCACGGAAGGGTCACGGTTCCCGGTCGCGGTCCCGGTCAGGAGGGGACACCGCTCCCGTGTGCCCGGGACCGGTCCGAGCAGACGGTGGGTGCACACCGGCGGGGACGTCCCGCCGCAGCGGACCCGGAGGTCCCTCCCGTGCACACCACCGCCCCCGCCCCCGCCCCGGCCGCGCCGGCGCCCGCGCGCACCCTCGGCCCCGTCGGCCGCCGGCTGGCCGTCACCGGCCTGGTCGTCGGCGCCGTGCTCAACACCGCCGAGGCGGCGCTGCTGCAGTTCCTGCCCGAACGCCCGGAGGAGATCGTCGACCAGCTCGCCCTGGTCGGGGAGCACACCGCCCTGTTCACCACCCGCCTGGTCACCGGCACGCTCGCCATCCCGTTCATGGCGATCGCCTTCCTGGCCGCCGCGGGCCTGCTGGCCACCCGCATGCGCAAGACCGCGTACGCCGCCGGCGCCCTGCTGCTGGCCGGCGTGTGGGGCTTCGTGGGTATCCACCTCATGGGCTACCTGCAGCTGCCGGCGTCGGAGTCCGGCGACCTCGACGGCGCGGCCGCCCTGCTCTACGCCGCCGAGGCGCACCCGGTGTTCCTCGCGCTGTTCCTCGCGCCCTTCCTCCTGGGCACGACGCTGGGCATGGTCACGCTCACCGTCGGCCTGCTGCGCTCGGGCGTCGTCCCGCGGTGGATCCCGGCGGCCTGGCTGGTGTTCATCGTGCTCGACTTCTCCGTCGGCGCGGTCGGCCCGGTCGACCCGCACTACCTGTGGCTGGCCGGTGCCCTGGGGCTGGCGGTGCACATCGCCCGCTCGGGCGAGCGGCGCGGCCTCGCCTCCTGACCGGGACCGACCCCGACCCCTACGGTCCCCCGACGTGTACCGGAACCGGCGCGGCAGCCGGGTCGCCCTCCCGGCGGCCCGGCTGCTCGCCGTCGCCGCGGTGCTCGCCACCGCCGCCGCCCTGGCCCTGCCCGTCGTGCGCGCCGGGGACTGGCTGCCGCAGCTCTTCCGGACGCCGGAGCCGGTGGCCGGCCCCAGCTTCGCCGTCGCCGGCGCCCTGCTCGTGGGGCTGCCGCAGGCGCGGCGCCTGGGCTGGCTGCTGGTGGCCGTCGGCTGCTCGGCGTCGGCGTACGTGCTCGCGACGTCCTGGTGGGCCGCGGCCGGCCAGACCGGGCCGGCCGGCTGGGTGCGCGGCTGGGTGTGGGTGCCGGCGCTGCTGCTGGTGACCACCGTCCTGCCGCAGGTGCTCCCCTCCGGCCGGCCGCTGCCCGGGTGGTGGCGGTTCCCGCACGCGGCGGCCCTGGCGCTGACGGTCCTCACCACCGCCGCGCTGGCGCTGCCCCTCGGCATCGGCGACCCGTTCGGTGTCCCCGCCTTCCCCGTCCTGCTGGGCACGCTGGTGGTGGCAGGCGTCGCCTCGCTGGCGGTCCGGGTCCGCCGTGCCGACGGCGTCCAGCGGCGGCAGCTGGCCTGGGCCGGCTACGGCGTCGTCGCCGCGATCGCGGCCACCTTCCTCGCGCCGTGGTGGGGCGTCTCGCTGGCCGTGCTGCTCGTGCCGGCCGGGCTCGCCGTCGCCGCGTTCCGGTACCGGCTCTACGACATCGACGTCCTGGTCAACCGCACCGTCGTCGGCGGCGTGCTGCTCGGCCTGACCGCGCTGGTGTACGCGGCCGTGGTCGGCTGGGCCGGCGCGCTGCTGGGCGACCGCCGCGGATGGGCCCCCTTCCTCGCCGCCTTCGCGGTGGCGCTGGCCTTCCACCCCGCCCGGCTGCACGTGCAGCGCCTGGTCGACCGGCTGCTCCACGGCGACCGCGGGGACCCCTACACGCTGCTCACCCGGGTCGACGCCGCCCTCGGCGCCGCCGCCTCCCCCCGGCAGGCGCTGCGCGACGGCGCCGCCGCGGTGGCGACCGGGCTGCGGCTGCGCGGAGCGGCGGTCGAGGTGCCGCTGCCCGGAGGCGCCGTCGTCCGGGAGGAGTCGGGCCGGGTGCCCGACGGCGCCCGCCGGGTGCCGCTGGAGCTGCACGGCGAGCCGGTGGGCGAGCTGCTCGTGGCGCCGCGGGCCGCCGCGGCCGGGCTGGACCCCGCCGACGACCGGGTGCTCGCCGACCTCGCCGGGCGGCTGGCGGCCGCCGCCTACGCGGTGCGGCTCACCGGCGACCTCGCCGAGTCGCGGGAGCGGCTGGTCACCGCCCGCGAGGAGGAGCGCCGCCGGCTGCGGCGGGACCTGCACGACGGCCTGGGCCCGCAGCTGTCGGCGGTGGTGATGACCCTGGACACCGCCGGGTCCGCGCTGCGGCGCGACGACGCCGCCCGGGCCGCCACGCTGGTCGCCGCCGCCGGCAGCCAGGCCGCCGACGCGGTCGCCGACGTCCGGCGGCTGGTGCACGGCCTGCGCCCGCCGACGCTCGACGACCTGGGGCTGCTCGGCGCGCTGCGCGCCGGCGCCGCGCCGCTGGCCGAGGGGGGACCGCGGGTGACCGTGACCGGCGAGGGCGTGCTGACCGGACTGCCCGCCGCCCTCGAGGTCGCCGCGCTGCGCATCGCCCAGGAGGCGCTGCACAACGCCGTCCGCCACGCGGGCGCGCGCACCGTCGCCGTGCACGTCCGGGCCTGCGCGGACGCCGTCGAGGTGGAGGTCGCCGACGACGGCCGCGGGCTGCCCGAGCGGCCGGTCGCCGGCGTCGGCCTGCTGTCGATGCGCGAGCGCGCCGCCGAGCTGGGCGGGTCCTGCTCCGTCGGTCCCGGCGAGCCGTCGGGCACCCGCGTCCACGCCGTCCTGCCGCTGCCGGCAACCGACTGAGGAGGACCCGTGCGCGCCGTCGTCGCCGACGACCACCCCGTGTTCCGCCAGGGCCTGCGGGTCCTGCTCGAGGACCTCGGCGTCGACGTCGTCGCCGAGGCCCCGGACGGGACCGCGGCCGTCGAGGCGGCGCTGCGGGAGCGCCCGGACGTCGTCCTGATGGACGTGCAGATGCCCGGCCTGTCGGGGATCGAGGCGACCCGGCAGCTGGTGGAGCAGTGGCCGGAGGCCAGGGTGCTCGTGCTCACCATGGTCGCCGACGACGAGGCCGTGTTCGCGGCCGTGCAGGCCGGCGCGCTCGGCTACGTGCTCAAGGGCGCCGGCCAGGCGGAGATCGGCCGGGCGCTGGAGTCGGTCGCCGCCGGGCAGGCGGTCTACGGCGCGGAGGTCGCCCGGCGGCTGCGGGCGTTCTTCACCGCGGGGTCCGGCGTGGTCGCGAAGCCCTTCCCGGAGCTGTCCGACCGCGAGCGGGAGGTCCTGGACCTGATCGCCGCCGGGCTGCCGAACACCGCGATCGCCTCCCGGCTGTTCCTGTCGGAGAAGACCATCCGCAACAACGTGACGTCGATCTTCGCCAAGCTGGCGGTGCGCGACCGCGCCGAGGCGGTGGTGCGGGCGCGCGAGGCGGGGCTGGGGCGCGGCCGGTAGGAGCGCGTGCCTCAGCCGGCCGTCGTCTCTCCGGTGGTCTCCCCGGTGGCCGCGGCGTCGGCCGTGGCCGCCTCGGCCGCGTCGACGCAGGCCCGCAGGAACCGCTCGACCACCTCGGCCTCGTCCGGCGGCAGGTCGCCGACCACCCCGCGCAACCGCCCACCCAGGGGGCGGAAGGCAGCGGCGGTCAGGTCCCGCGCCCGCTCGGGGAGCACCAGCACGCTGCTGCGCCGGTCGTGCTCGGCGGGGACGCGGACCACGTGGCCGGCCCGCTCCAGGCGGCCGATGAGCGCCGAGGTCGCGGGCGCGCTGAGCGACAGGGCCGCGGCCAGCCGGCTCGGGGTCAGCGGGTCGCGGCGGGCCTGGGCCCCCCACAGGTGCCCCAGCGCCTCGAGGTCGGTGCGGTGCAACGCGTGCCGCCGGGCGACGACGTCGGCGAAGCGGTCACTGACCAGGGTGAACTCGCGCAGCAGGGCCACCAGGTCCCCCGCCCGTTGCGCGTCCACCCGCGGGATGCTACTACTTCCATCATGGAAGCACCTGGGTCGGCAGGGTCCCCTCGGTGATCGAGGTCGACGGGCTGGTGAAGCACTACGGGCCCACGCGCGCGCTGGACGGGCTCTCCTTCACCGCCCGTCCCGGCACCGTGACCGGTTTCCTGGGCCCGAACGGTGCCGGCAAGTCCACCTCCCTGCGGATCCTGCTCGGCCTGGACCGGGCCGACGCCGGCACCGCGACCGTCGCGGGCCGGCGCTACGCCGACCTCCGCGCACCGCTGCACCTGGTGGGCAGCCTGCTCGACGCCCGGGCGGTCGCGCCCCGGCTGAGCGCCCGCGCGCACCTGCTGGCGCTCGCGCGCAGCAACGGCATCGGCGCCCGCCGCGTCGGCGAGGTCCTGGCCACCTGCGGGCTGGAGGACGCGGCACGCCGCCCGGTCGGGGGCTTCAGCCTCGGTATGAGCCAGCGCCTGGGCCTGGCCGGCGCCCTGCTCGGCGACCCCGCCGTCCTGGTCCTCGACGAGCCGGTCAACGGCCTCGACCCCGAGGGCGTCATCTGGATCCGGGAGCTGCTCCGGGAGCTGGCCGGCGAGGGCCGCACCGTGCTGCTGTCCTCGCACGTGATGAGCGAGATGGCCGTGACCGCGCACGACCTGGTCGTCATCGGGCGCGGGCGCTTGCTGGCCCAGACCACGGTCGCCGACGTCACCGCCCGCGCGGAGGGGTCGGGTGTGCGCGTCCGCACGCCCGACCCGCGGGCCGTCGCCGACCTGCTGCGGGCGCGCGGCCTGGAGGTCACTCCCGACGGGCCGCCGGACGACGACGGCCGCGGTGCGCTGTGGGTGCGCGCCGGCAGCACCGACGAGGTCGGCCGGATCGCCGCCGAGCACGGGGTGACCCTGCTCGAGCTCAGCGCCCGGCAGGGATCGCTCGAGGACGCCTACCTGCAGCTCACCGCGGAGGTGGCGCAGTACCGCGGCCGGCCACCCGCGACCGACGTCCCGGGCAACGCAGCGACGGGTGCCGGCGCCGGGCGGGCCGCCGCGTGAGCGCCTCCGACGCCGGCCCGGTCGCCGGGGCCGCCGTCCTCGCCGACCGGCTGGCGCGGGCCGCACCGGGGCGGCGCCGCCAGCTGGTGCGGGCCGTCTCCGCCGAGTGGGTCAAGGCCCGGTCGCTGCCGTCCACCTGGACGGCGCTCGGGACCTTCCTCGGCATCATGCTCGGCCTGGCGGTGCTCATCCCCCTGACCCGCGACCTGGGGTCGCTGCCACCGGCCGAGCGGGCCCGGGTCGAGCCGGTCGCCGAGGCGCTCAGCGGCGTGTTCATGGGTCAGGTCGCCCTGGCGCTGCTCGGCGCGCTGCTGGTCACCGCCGAGTTCTCCTCCCGCGCCATCACCGTCACCGGCCTCGCCGTACCGCAGCGGCGCGTGCTGCTGGCCGCCAAGGCGCTGCTCCTGCTGACCCTCACCGTGCCGGTCGCCGTCCTGGCCACCACCGTCGGCACCGCCGTCGGCCTGGGCATCCTCCGCGGGCAGGGCCTCACCGTGGGCCTGACCGACGCCGGCGTCCCCCGAGCCGTCCTCGGCGCAGCGGCCTACCTGGTCCTCGTGGCACTGCTCGGCCTGGCCGTGGGGACGCTGCTGCGCTCGACCGCGGCGACCGTGGTGCTGCTCACCGGCGTGCTGTTCCTGCTCCCGGTGCTGGTCGGGCTCCTGCCGGCCGCCATCGCGGACGCGGTCGGACCGTGGCTGCCCAGCCAGGCCGGGCAGGCGGTCCTCCAGCTCGGCGAGCCGGCCGGCTACCTCCCACCGGTCGCGGGGGTCCTGGTGCTGGCCACCTACACCGCCGTCCTGCTGACCGCCGCGGCCCGGGTGATCGGACGCCGCGACCTCTGATCCCCGGGACCGGGCACCGGGCCGGACGCGCGAGACCCCGCCCGGTCGTCCGGACGGGGTCTCGACGTGCTGGTGGGCAAGGGGGGAGTTGAACCCCCACGTCCTTCCGGACACACGGACCTGAACCGTGCGCGTCTGCCATTCCGCCACTTGCCCTGGCGAGGAACGACCTTAGCAGCCGGCCGGCCGCAGCCGGCGGAGGGGGCCCCGTCGCGGCGGCCGGCCCGCGTGGCGCGTCGCGTCGCGGGCCGGTCACCGCCCGTCGGCACGGCTAGGATCGTCGGGAGGACCATCATTACCGGGTGAGGTGGAGGAGCGACTGTGGGCGTGCTGCAGCGCTTCGAGCGACGCCTCGAGGGGATGGTCGGCGTCGCCTTCGCCCGCCTGTTCAAGGGCAAGGTCCACCCCGCCGAGATCGCCAAGGCCCTGCAGCGGGAGGCCGACGAGCAGCGCTCCGTCATGGGCGAGGGCCGCGTGCTGGCGCCCAACGTCTACGACGTGCGGCTGGGTCCCACCGACTACGAGAACCTCGCCGAGTGGTCCGAGCAGCTGGCCGCCCAGCTCGCCGACATGGTCTCTGAGCACATCGAGAGCGAGGGCTGGCAGGTCTTCGGCACCGTGCAGGTCCGCCTCGAGCGCGACGACGACCTGCCCACCGGGGTCTTCGAGGTCAGCTCGCACGTCGCCGACCCGGCGCGGCCGGGCTCCCGCGCCGACGGCGCCGTCGTCCCGCCGCCCCCGCCGATGACCGGCTCCGGCGCGGTCCCGCCGCTGCCGCCGCTGCCCGGGCGGGTCGCCACCGACACCGGCCGGCAGCACCCGTCGGTGGTCGGCCGCGCCGGCTCCCGGCCCGGCGTGACGCACGTGCTCGTCGTCGACGGGCCCGGCACCCGGCACGAGCTGACCACCGGCCGCAACGTGATCGGCCGCGGCACCGACGCCGACATCCGGCTGCCCGACACGGGCGTGAGCCGCAAGCACGTCGACGTCGTCCTGGAGGGCGGCACCGCCGTCGCCGAGGACCTCGGCTCGACCAACGGCACGCTGGTCAACGGCCGCCGGATCAGCCGGCAGGCACTGTCCGACGGCGACGTCATCCGCATCGGGCACTCCGTGCTGGTGTACCGGCAGGACGGCACGTGAGCGGGCGCCGGTCGTGACCGCCGAGATCGTCCTGCAGCTGTTCCGCTTCGGGTTCCTGCTGCTGCTGTGGCTGTTCATCTTCGCCGCGTTCCGCGTGGTGCGGGCCGACCTGTTCGGCGGCCGCACCGGGCGGGTGGCCTCGGTGCCCCCGCGCGCCGCCGCCCCCGGCCGCCGGCGCGGACGCGGCCCGCGCACGCTGGTCGTGACCGCCGGCCCGCTGACCGGTACCAAGATCACCCTCGGGGAGCAGCCGATCCTCATCGGCCGCGCCGACGACTCCACGCTCGTCCTCACCGACGACTTCGCCAGCTCCCGGCACGCGCGGCTGACCAACCGGGGTGGACAGTGGTACGTCGAGGACCTCGGCTCCACCAACGGCACCTACCTGGACCAGCAGCGGGTGCAGGGGCCGTTGCTGGTGGCTCCCGGCCAGCCGATCCGCATCGGCCAGACCGCCCTGGAGCTGCGCGGATGACCTCGCTGACGACCACGACGACGCACGCGCCGACCACGGGCGCGACGACCACGGGGAGCGACCGAGCAGACGTGAGCAGGGTCCGATGAGTCTCGCGCTGCGCTACGCCGCCCGCTCCGACCGCGGTCTGGTCCGCGGCAACAACCAGGACTCGGTGTACGCCGGGCCCCGGCTGCTGGCCGTGGCCGACGGCATGGGCGGCCACGCGGCCGGCGACGTCGCCAGCAAGGTCGTGATCGCCGCCCTCGAGCACCTCGACGACGACGCGCCCAGCGGCGACATGCTGCAGGCGCTGCGCGAGGCGGTCTTCGACGGCAGCGAGCACCTGCGCGAGGTCATCCGCGAGTCGCCGCAGCTGGAGGGCATGGGCACCACGCTCACCGCCGTCCTGTTCGCCGGGGGCCGGATCGCCCTGTGCCACGTCGGCGACTCGCGCGCCTACCTGCTGCGCGACGGCGTCCTCACCCAGATCACCCACGACGACACGTTCGTGCAGACGCTCATCGACGACGGCCGGATCACGCCCGAGGAGGCCAACCACCACCCGCAGCGCTCGCTGCTGCTGCGGGCCCTCAACGGCCAGGACGTCGACCCCGACCTGTCGATGCGCGAGGCCCGCGCCGGCGACCGCTACCTGCTGTGCTCCGACGGGCTGTCCGGCGTGGTCAGCGAGGAGACGCTGGCCCACGCGCTCGAGGACCCCGACCCGCAGTCGACCGCCGACCGGCTGGTCGAGCTCGCGCTGCGCAGCGGCGGCCCGGACAACATCACCGTGATCGTCGCCGACGTCGTCGAGGACAACGGCTCGGGCAGCATGGACCCGGTCGTCGACGGCGCCGCCGGCGACAACCGCGGGCAGCGCGAGGTCGACCCCCGCTCGGCCGCGGGGCGGGCGGCCCTCGCCGATCCGCCGCCGGTCCCGCCACCCGCGCCGACCGCACCCACGGCCGCTGCTCCCCCCGACCGTCGCCGCTCCCGGCGGCGGTTGTTCGTCGCTGGGGGCGCGGTGCTCCTCCTGGTGGGCGCCGGCATCGCCACCTGGCTGTGGGTCCTCACGCACTGGTTCGTGGGCGTGGCGGCGGCCGCCGACGGCAGCGACCACGTGGCGGTCTTCCGCGGGTTCAACGCCGACCTCCTCGGGCTGGACCTCTACCGCGTCGACGAGGTCACCGACATCCCGCTCGAGGACCTGTCGTCCTACGACCAGAACAGCGTCCGGCAGGGCATCGACGCCGACGACGTCGACGACGCCCAGCGCATCGTCGACGACCTGCACGCGGCCGCCGTCCCCGAGTGCCCGGCCGGGGTGACCGAGGAGCGGTCCTCCGACAGCCCCGCCTCCAGCGCCGCGCCGTCCGGCCTGTCCCCGCTCCCCACCGAGGGTGGCCTGCCGGTCCCCCCGTCCGAGTCCTCCCCGACGTCGCCGAGCCTCTCGACGTCCTCCTCGACCACGGGGCCCGAGCCGGGGGTGGACTGCCGGGAGGCGGAGTGATGGGCAGCCCCTCCACCGATCCCCGGGCCGCGCTCCCCGGCACGGTCGTCCCGAAGCGGCGCAACACCGAGCTGGCGCTGCTCGGCTTCGCCGTGCTCATCACCCTCGCGGCGCAGTGCATCGTCGACATCACCCTCACCGGCTCGCTGCGCCCGGAGCTGGCCACCTTCGGCGGCTGGTTCGCCGCGCTGTGGCTGGTGGTGCACCTGGTCGTCCGCCGCTTCGCGCCCTACGCCGACCCGCTGCTGCTGCCCGCCGTCGCGGTGCTCTCGGGCCTGGGCCTGACGATGATCCACCGGCTCGACCTGGCCGGCCTGCAGGTCGACGCCGAGGCCACCCGCGAGGACGCCCCCGTCCAGCTGCTGTGGGCCACCGTGGGCGTCGCGCTGTTCGTGGCCATCCTCGTGGTCCTCCGCGACCACCGGCTGCTGTCGCGCTTCGCCTACACCCTCGGCCTGGTCGGCCTGGTGCTGCTCGCGCTGCCCGCGGTGCTGCCCGCGTCGGTCTCGGAGGTCTACGGCGCCAAGATCTGGATCCGCGTCGCCGGGTTCAGCATCCAGCCCGGCGAGTTCGCCAAGATCTGCCTGATCGTCTTCTTCGCCGCCTACCTGGTCGACAAGCGCGACGTCCTGGCCCTGGCCAGCCGCCGCGTCGCCGGGCTGGAGCTGCCCCGCGGCCGCGACCTGGGCCCGGTGCTCGCCGTCTGGGTGGTGTCGATCCTCGTGCTCGTCTTCGAGCGCGACCTGGGCAGCTCGCTGCTGCTGTTCGGCATCTTCGTGGTGATGCTCTACATCGCCACCGAGCGGGCCAGCTGGCTGCTCATCGGCCTGGGCCTGTTCGCCGCCGGGGCGTTCCTCGCCTACCAGCTGTTCGGGCACGTCCGGGTCCGCGTCGACACCTGGCTGGACCCCTTCGCCTACCGCGACGAGGGCGGCTACCAGCTCGTCCAGTCGCTGTTCGGCCTGGGCACCGGCGGGCTGTTCGGTGCCGGGCTCGGCGGCGGCCGACCCGACCAGGTGCCGGTGGCCAAGAGCGACTTCATCGCCTCCGCGCTCGGCGAGGAGCTGGGCCTGTTCGGCCTGGTCGCGGTCATCGTGCTGTACCTGATCCTGGTCGAGCGCGGCCTGCGGACGTCGCTGGTCGTGCGCGACGCGTTCGGCAAGCTGCTCGCCGGCGGCCTGTCCTTCGCCATCGCCTGGCAGCTGTTCGTCGTCCTCGGCGGCGTCACCGGCCTGCTGCCGCTGACCGGCCTGACGACGCCGTTCGTCGCCTACGGCGGCTCGTCGCTGGTGGCCAACTTCGGCCTGGTCGCCATCCTGGTGCGCATCAGCGACGCCGCCCGCCGCCCGGCCACCCCGCCCGCCCCGCCGAAGCAGGCGCTGGGCGAGGCCCCGACCGAGGTCGTGAGCTCGTGAACGCCCCGCTGCGACGGGTGGCGATCAGCGTGCTGGTGCTCTTCACGCTGCTGATCGTCAACGTCAACTACATCCAGGTCGTGCGCTCCGACGAGCTGCGCGAGGACTCCGGCAACACCCGCGTGCTCACCGAGGAGTACTCGCGCGAGCGCGGGTCGATCGTGGTCGACGGCACCGAGGTGGCGCTGTCGGTGCCCACCCAGGACACGCTCAAGTACCTGCGCCAGTACCCGCAGGGGCCCACGTACGCGGCGGTCACCGGCTACTACTCGCTCATCTACAACAGCTGGCAGATGGAGCGGGCGGCCAACGACGTGCTCACCGGCTCCGACGCGCGGCTGTTCACCCGCCGGCTGGCCGACCTGTTCACCGGCCGCGACCCGGCCGGCGGCGACGTCGTCCTGACCCTGGACGCGGGCGTCCAGGAGGCCGCCATGGCCGGCCTGGAGGGGGTGACCGGCGCCGTCGTCGCGCTGGACCCGTCCACCGGCGCGGTGCTGGGCATGGCCAGCACGCCCACCTACGACCCCGCGCGGCTGTCCAGCCACGACCCGCAGGCGATCCGCGACTACGCCGCCGAGCTCGACGCGCTGGAGGCCGACCCGCGGCTGAACCGCGCGATCCAGGACAACTACCCGCCCGGCTCGGTGTTCAAGGTGATCGTGTCGGCCGCGGCGCTGGCGACCGGGGAGTACACCCCCGACACCGTCGTCCCGGCGCCGGACACGCTCACCCTGCCGGGCACCTCGACTCAGCTGCGCAACTTCGGCAACTCCTCGTGCAGCAGCAGTCAGGAGCAGTCGCTGATCGACGCACTGACCATCTCCTGCAACACCGCCTTCGCCCAGCTGGGCATCGACCTCGGTGAGGACCGCGTGCGCGAGATGGCCGAGGCCTTCGGCATGACCGGCGAGGGTCTGGACATCCCGCTCGAGGTGGCCGGCAGCAGCGTCGGCGACATCGAGAGCGAGGCGGCGCTCGGGCAGAGCTCGATCGGCCAGCGCGACGTGCGGATGACCCCGCTGCAGGCGGCCATGGTCGCCGCCGCCGTGGGCAACGACGGGACCCTGATGACGCCCTACCTGATCGACCAGGTGCGCGCCCCCGACCTGACGGTCCTCGACCAGGCCGACCCGGAGACGTTCTCCGAGCCGGTCACCCCCGAGGTCGCCGACCAGCTGAAGGAGATGATGGAGAGCGTCGTCGCCAACGGCAGCGGCCGGGCCGCCCGCATCGCGGGGGTGACCGTCGCCGGCAAGACCGGGACCGCGCAGGTCTCCGGGGACGTCCCCGACCACAACTGGTTCGTCGGCTTCGCCCCGGCCGACGACCCGCAGATCGCCGTCGCGGTGTTCGTCGCGAACGGCGGGGGTACCGGCGGGGACGTCTCCGCACCGATCGCCGGCGACGTGATGCAGGCCTACCTCGAGGGTCAGGGGGGCTGATGGCCCTGTCCACCGGCACCATCCTGGCCGGCCGCTACGAGATCACCGAGCCCATCGCCACCGGCGGCATGGGCGAGGTGTGGCGCGCCCGCGACCGCGTGCTGGACCGGGTCGTCGCCGCCAAGGTGCTGCGCAGCGAGTTCACCGGCGATCCCAGCTTCGTCGCCCGGTTCCGCAACGAGGCCCGGCACACCGCCGCGCTGTCGCACCCGAACATCGCCTCGGTCTACGACTACGGCGAGAGCACCGACGAGCGCGGGCACCAGCTGGCGTTCCTGGTCATGGAGCTGGTCGAGGGCAAGCCGCTGGTGACGATCCTCCACGAGGAGGGCCGGCTGCCGGTCGACTGGACGCTGCACGTGCTCGGGCAGTCCGCCGACGGCCTGTCCGCGGCGCACGCCGCCGGGGTGGTGCACCGCGACATCAAGCCGGGCAACCTCATCGTCCGGCCCGACGGCGTGGTCAAGCTGACCGACTTCGGCATCGCCCGCACCCGCGACGCGACGCCGCTGACCCGCACCGGCATGGTCGTGGGCACCGCGCAGTACCTCTCGCCCGAGCAGGCGCAGGGCATGGAGGTCACCGCCGCCTCCGACGTCTACTCGCTGGGCGTGGTGGGCTACGAGTGCCTCACCGGCGGGCGGCCCTTCGACGGCACCTCGCAGGTCGCCATCGCGCTGGCGCACATCAACCGGACGCCCCCGCCGCTGCCGGCGGAGATCCCCCCGCAGGTCCGCCTGCTCATCGAGCGGTCGCTGGCGAAGGACCCGCGCGACCGGTTCGCCGACGGCGCCGCCTTCGCCGCCGCGATCCGCTCGGTGGCCGGCGGCAACGGGCTGGGCCCGGCGACCGCGGCGACCGGGGCGCTGTCCACCGGCCTCGCGGCGGCGACCACCGAGGTGATCCCGGAGATCGACGGCGACGGCACCCGGGTGCTGGGCGGGCCGGTGGCCGGTGCCGCCGCCGCGGTGGCCGGCCCCCGCACCGGGGGCCGGCACGCGGCCGGGGCGCGCACCATGCCGCCCCTGCAGGGCCCGCCGGTCGACGACGACGACCGCGGCCGGGCCGCGGCCGGCGCGCCGCGCGGGGGCAACCGCCGGTGGGCGGTGGTCCTGGCGTCGCTCGCGCTGGTCGCGGCGCTCGCCGCCGGCGCCTGGTTCCTCCTGTCCGGCAACGGCGAGGGCGGCACCACCGCCGACCCCACCGCGACCAGCAGCGCGCCGACCGGCGGCTCGGCCGACCCCACCCAGGACCTCGTCACCATCCCCGCGGCCGCGCAGTACCTCGGGGAGGACGCCGACGACGTCGAGGCCGTGCTGCGCGAGGCGGGCCTCGACGTCGCCCGGGTCGACGCCACCGACGAGGACCTCGCCGCCGCCGGGATCGAGCTGAGCGCCGGGGACGTCGCCGCGGTCGACCCGGCGGGCATCCCGGTCCCCCGCGGCACCACCGTCACGCTGTCGGTGGCCCAGCAGGACCACAGCCCCGAGGTGGCCGAGGAGCCGGAGGACTCCGGCAGCGGCGACGACCAGGGCGGTGAGGACACCGGCGACCAGGGCGACGACGGCACCGGCGGCCAGGGCAACGGCGGCGGGGGCGGCGGTCAGACCCAGTCGTCGAGCCCGACCCGGTCCTCCACCTCCTCGTCGGCGAGCAGCAGCTCGTCGTCGGCCCCGTCGACCACGACGTCGAGCAGTCCGCCGACGACGCAGGGCGGCACCACGGCGCCGCCCCCTCCGGCGGACCCCACGACCGGGGACGACGGGACGACCGACGGGACCGGCACCGACCCGGACACCGGCGGGGGGACCGGGGCCGGGGCCGGAGCCGGCGCGGGGGCCGGGTCCTGGACGCCCGGCCCGGCGTCCGCTGGGGCTGCCGGGGCCGGCGGTACGCAGTAGTGACACCGCTCCTCCGCGGTGCCCGCGTCACGGGCTCCCCCGCCGTTAGGCTGCCCGCCGGGACCGGGGACGCCCCCGCCGCTCCTCCGTGTCCGGGTCCGCCCGCGCCGCACCACCGCACCGCCCGAGAGGACCACCGATGACCACCCCCCAGGTTCTCGGCGAGCGCTACGAGATCGGCGGGGTGCTCGGCCGCGGCGGCATGGCGGAGGTGCACCGCGGGCGCGACCTGCGGCTGGGTCGCGAGGTCGCGGTCAAGGTGCTGCGCAGCGACCTGGCGCGCGACCCCTCGTTCCAGGTGCGGTTCCGGCGGGAGGCGCAGGCGGCCGCGTCGCTCAACCACCCGGCGATCGTGGCGGTGTACGACACCGGCGAGGACCGGACGAGCACCGGCGCGACGCCCTACATCGTCATGGAGTACGTCGAGGGCGAGACCCTGCGCGACGTGCTGCGCCGCGACGGCGTCCTGGCGCCGGAGCGGGCGATGAGCCTGACCGCCGACATCTGCGCCGCCCTCGACTTCAGCCACCGCAACGGCATCGTGCACCGCGACGTGAAGCCCGGGAACGTGATGATCACGCCCGACGGCTCGGTCAAGGTCATGGACTTCGGCATCGCCCGCGCCGTCTCCGACTCCGCCGCGACGATGACCTCCACGGCCGCCGTCATCGGCACCGCGCAGTACCTCTCCCCCGAGCAGGCCCGCGGCGAGTCCGTCGACGCCCGCTCCGACGTCTACTCGGTCGGCTGCCTGCTGTTCGAGCTGGTCACCGGGGCGCCGCCGTTCACCGGCGACTCGCCGGTGTCGGTGGCCTACCAGCACGTGCGGGAGGACCCGCGGCTGCCGTCGTCGATCAACCCGCGGGTGCCGCCGGACCTCGACGCGATCGTCCTCAAGGCGCTGAGCAAGAACCCGGCCAACCGCTACCAGTCGGCCGCGGAGATGCGCAACGACCTGCTCCGAGCGCTGGCCGGGCAGCGGGTCGAGGCCACCCCCGTCATGGGCGACGACGAGAAGACCACCATCCTCGGCGCCACCCCGGCCGGCTACGGTGCCGGCGACTGGGACGACGACGAGGCGGCCGGCCGGCGCCGGCGCAACCGCGTCATCGCCGCCGTCGTCGGGGCCCTCGTGCTCGTCGGCGCCGTCGTCGGGGTCGCGCTGCTGGTCGACTCCGGTGGCGAGGACGACCCGGCGCCGGAGGCCACCACCACGCAGGTCACCGTCCCGGCGCTGGTCGGGGAGCAGCAGGCCGACGCCGAGGCGGCGCTGCGGGAGGCCGGCCTGACCGTCGGCGAGGTGACCCAGCAGGTCACCGACGACGACGCCGCCGTCGGCACGGTGCTCGACAGCGACCCGGACAGCGGGGCGCAGGTCCCGGAGGACACCACGGTGGCCCTCACCGTCGGCGTCGCCCCCGACACCGCGACGATGCCGCAGGTCGTCGGCCTCGACGAGGACCGGGCCCGGACGGCGCTGGAGAACGCCGGCCTGACCGGCAACGTCAACTCCGACCAGGCCGACTCGCTCGAGGCCGAGGGCACGGTCGTCGCGGTGGACCCCGAGGAGGGGACGGCGGTCGACCCGGACACCACCGTGACGCTGTCGGTCTCCGACGGCACCGCGGCCGTCCCCGACGTCACCGGCCAGGAGCAGGGCGCGGCCACCCAGGCGCTGCGCGCGGAGGGGTTCACCAACGTCACGACCGAGGAGGTCGACTCCGACCAGCCGGCCGGGACCGTCGTCGCCACCGCTCCCGCGGCCGGCCAGCAGGCCGGCGCCGACGACCAGATCACCCTGCAGGTGTCGGCCGGGACCGCAGAGGTCACGGTGCCGCCGTCGATCGTCGGGCAGACCGAGCAGCAGGCCCGGCAGACGCTGGCCGCCGCGGGGTTCACGGGCACGATCACGGCGCAGCCGACCGAGGGCGAGGCCGGGCAGGCCCCGGGCACCGTCGCCGGGAGCGACCCCCAGCCGGGTCAGACGGTCGACGCCGACGGGCAGATCACCCTGCTGGTCGTCACGCAGAGCACCGCGACGCCGACGAGCACCAGCCCGGCACCGGGCGGCGGCACCGGCGGCTGACCGGCCCCTCCGCAGCGCACGAGGGCCCCTCCCGTCCGGGAGGGGCCCTCGACGCGTTCTGGGGGCGTCAGGAGACGGCGGCGGAGAGGCGACGCGCACCGGCCGCGGCGGCCTCGACGACGGCCTCGTCCGGGGCCAGGCCGCAGGCGGTCAGCCACGTGGCCAGCATCCGGTGGCCCCCCTCGGTGAGCACCGACTCGGGGTGGAACTGCACTCCCTCGACGGGCAGCTCGCGGTGCCGCAGCGCCATGACGATGCCCGACGGCGTGGTGCCGGTGACCTCGAGCTCGGCGGGGACGGTCTCCCGGTCGACGGCGAGGGAGTGGTAGCGGGTGGCGGTGAACGGCGAGGGCAGGCCGGCCAGGACGCCCACGCCGTCGTGCACCACCTCGCTGGTCTTGCCGTGCAGCAGCTCGGGCGCGCGGACCACCTCGGCGCCGAAGGCCTCCGCGATGGCCTGGTGGCCCAGGCACACGCCGAGCACCGGGGTGTCGGCCTCGGCGGCGGCGCGCACCATCGGCACGGTCACACCGGCACCGGCGGGCGTGCCCGGGCCGGGGGACAGCAGCACCCCGGCGACGTCGAGGTCGGCGAGCTCGTCGACGGTGACCGCGTCGTTGCGGCGCACCACGCACTGCACGCCGAGCTGGCCCAGGTACTGGACCAGGTTGTAGACGAAGCTGTCGAAGTTGTCGACGACGAGGACCGGGCGGCTCACGGTCCCTGTGTACACGCGCGCGGCTCAGCCGTCAGCGGCTGTGGCGTAGGCCATGTCCAGCGGCGCGGTGTAGGCCGGCAGCAGGACCTCCGGCCGGTCCCGCACGGCGAAGGCGAGGCCGAAGTCCTCGACCGCCTGCCGGAAGACCGCCACCTGCGGGGAGACGTCGAGCTGGGCCCGGACGGCGGCGGGGTCCACGACGGCGGTCACGACGAACGGCGGCGACCAGGTCCGGCCGTGCAGCAGCAGCACGTTGCCCACGCAGCGGACGGCGCTGGTCGCGATGAGCCGCTGGTCCATGATCGCCACGCCGTCGGCACCGGCGGCCCAGACGGCGTTGACCACGGCCTGGACGTCGGACTGGTGGATGACGACGTCGTCGGGACGGGCACCGGCCGGCAGGCTGCCGTCGGGCCGGCGCGGGGCGTCGTCCAGGGTGATCTCCACACCCCGGCCCCGCAGCGCCACCACGCCCGCCGAGACCGAGCCCTGATCGCCGTCGGCCTGCGCGGCGGCGACCGCGCCGTCGCGGCCGGCGGCCTGGTCGGTGAGCACCAGGGCCTGCCGCCGCAGCTCCGCGAGCTGGGCCTCCTGCTCGGCGATGACCTCGTTGCGCTCGCCGATGAGCGCCGAGAGCTCGGTGACGTCGCCGGCGCGCAGGTCCGACCCCTGCGCGGTCTGGCCGGAGGTGGCGAACAGCAGCCCCGCGGCCAGCGCGACCACCGGCACCAGCGCACCCCAGGCGGTCCGCCGGCGCCGGGCCGGCCCCGGCCCGGCGGCCGGGGACTCCGAGGGCGTCACGGGGGCTCCAGGGGGACGGGAGGGACGGCGCGACGCCCGGCAGGACGGTCGGCGCGACCGGGGTGGTCGTCTCGCAGCTTAGGCTGGGAGGCGATCGTGCCGGTCGCGACGGACCGGCACCCCGAGCGAGTCAGCAGGAGTCGGTCCGGTGCCCAAGTCCAAGGTCCGCAAGAAGTCGGTCTACACGCCGCCGGAGGGTGTGCTGCAGTCGCGCTCCGCGGCCGCCCGTGCCGTGCAGCCCAGCCCCCGCTGGTACGCGCCGCTCATGGTCACGCTCATGCTGCTCGGCCTGCTGTGGATCGTCGTCTACTACGTGGCCGGCGACCGGATCCCCTTCATGGTCTCGCTGTCGGCGTGGAACTTCGCGATCGGCTTCGGGGCGATGGTCGTCGGCCTCGTCATGTCGATGCGCTGGCGCTGACGCAGGGCCTCTGCCGCCCCGTTCCGGCACGTCGCCAGGCCCCCGTCCCTCCCGGGACGGGGGCCTGGTGCGTTCCCGGGCGTCATCCCGGGCCCTCTACACCAGCCCGGCTCCCGGCCCGGCCGGGGGGTGTGGGCCGCTGTGCACAGGCCGTCGGTGGATCCACAGGTCGACATGACGTTCCGCCCCCAGGGTTGTCCACCACATGTGGAGAACGCCTGTTCGACTGCACGGCGCTGACCTGCGCCGATGCCAGAGGTGGGGTTCGTGGGACGAGGAGGACGGCCGCGTAACTACAGGTCTGTGCTTTGTCCCCAGCTGTGTACCCAGCTGTGGACGAGTCGACATGACCGCAGGCAGCGGGCGGTCACGCACCGCGAGCGGGTGGGTGCTGTCGAGGAGTCGACACGCGCGCCGAGCAGGGCGTATCCCCCGTGACGACCCGTCGTCCCCAGCCCCGCGGCCCTGTGGACGGAGCCGACGGCGGTGTGTCCACCGGCCTGGGAGGGTGGGGACGTGCAGTGGTCGGCGCGGACGGCGGAGACGGTCGTGCTGGGGACGGGCGGCGTGCTGCTGGTGCTGGCCGCGCTGACCCTCGACACCGCCGGCCGCGTGCTCGTCGGCGCCGCCGGGGTGCTGCTGCTCGCGCTGGCGCTGCGCGACGTCGTCCTCCGGCCGCGGCTGTCGGCCGGTCCCGGCGGCGTCGTGGTCCGGACCCTGGCCGGGCACACCCGGCTGGCCTGGCCGGGCCTGCGGGTGCGGCTGCGGGACACCCGCCGGCTGGGGGTGCGGTCGCGGCTGCTCGAGCTCGACACCGCCACCGGCCCCGACGACGACGGCACGCTGGTGCTGCTGGGCCGCCGCGACCTGGGCACCGACCCGGCCGCCGTCGCGCAGGCCCTGGAGGCGCTGCGCCCGGGGTGACGCCCTCTGTCAGCCCAGGACGGTCACCGGCACGGGCACCACGAGGACGAGGACGACCAGCACGACCGCGAGGGCGGCCAGCGCGGCGGCCTGCAGCGCGACGCGGCGCCGGGTGAGCACGAGCAGCGTGGTGGCGACCAGGCCCGCGACCAGGCCGCCGAGGTGCCCCAGCAGGGACACGTTGGGCAGGAAGCTGATGACGACGTTGATGGCCAGCAGGGTCAGCAGGCCGCGCAGGTCCTGGCGGGCGGCGACCATCAGCACGCCCAGGGCGCCGAGGAGGCCGTAGATCGCCGCCGAGGCGCCGGCGACGGGCCGGGCGGGGTCGCCGAACAGCTCGATGGCCACGGCGCCGCCGAGCGCGGAGAGGAGGTAGACCGACAGGTAGCGCCACCAGCCCAGCCGCGCCTCGATCTCGGGGCCGAAGAGCAGCAGGCTGAGCATGTTGAGCAGCAGGTGGGTGATCCCGATGTGCAGGAACGCCCCGGTGATGAGCCGCCAGTCCTGGCCGTAGACGTCGACGAGCACGGGGACGAGCGAGAAGTCGGCGAAGACCGGCGAGCGGAAGTTGTCCAGCGGGCTCTCACCGACCGAGACCGCCGAGACGGCGGTGACGACGAAGACGACGAGGTTGACCGCCACGAGCGTGGCCGTGACGGGGCCGAAGCGCCGGCGCGCGGCGCTCCACCTCGAGACCGGCCGCGGCCGGCGCACCCCCGCGTTGCCCTCGCGGACGTCGTCGGGGCACTGGAAGCCGACCGACGCCGGCGTCATGCACTCCGGGCAGATGGGCCGGTCGCAGCGGGTGCAGCGGATGCCGGTGGGCCGGTCGGGGTGCCGGTAGCAGGTGGCCGGCGGGGGCACCGGCGGCGGTGCGGCGCCGCCGGTGCCCTCGTCGGGTGGGGAGCTGGTCAGCTGCGCTGCACCTCGACCGACCGGATGACGACGTCCTCCACCGGCTTGTCGTTGCGGCCGGTGCGCACGGTGGCGATGCGGTCGACGACCTCACGGCTGGCCTGGTCGGCCACCTCGCCGAAGATCGTGTGCTTGCGGTTGAGGTGCGGCGTGGGGCCGACGGTGATGAAGAACTGCGAGCCGTTGGTGCCGGGCCCCGCGTTGGCCATGGCCAGCAGGTACGGGCGGTCGAAGGCGAGCTCGGGGTGGAACTCGTCGCCGAACTGGTAGCCGGGGCCGCCGAAGCCCTGACCGAGCGGGTCCCCGCCCTGGATCATGAACCCGCTGATGACGCGGTGGAAGATCGTCCCGTCGTACAGCGGGTCGGTGGTCTTCGCGCGGGTGGCCGGGTGCGTCCACTCACGGCGGCCCTCGGCCAGGTCCGCGAAGTTCGCGACCGTCTTGGGCGCGTGGTCGGGGAACAGGTCGACGGTGATGTCGCCGTGGTTGGTGTGCAGCACCGCGCGACGGGCGGGCGAGGTCGATTCGGTCACGCCCCCACTCTCCCATCCGCGCAGCCGGGCGGGCCGGGCCAGGTCAGGAGCGCGTCGGAGGAGTGGAGACGAGGGGAATCGAACCCCTAACCCCCGCCTTGCAAAGGCGGTGCTCTGCCAATTGAGCTACGTCCCCGGGGGTGCTGCCCGGAGTGGCCCCGGAACGGGGCCGCGGGTCAGCGGGTGGTGGGGCGGCTGACGGCGTCCGGGCCGCTCGTGGCCTCGTGCCAGAGGTCGGCCTCGGCCTTGCCGGTGCCGGCGGAGCGGCGACGGAGGGCGGCGACGGCGCCGGCCGCCGCGGCGACCAGGGCCAGCTGCTTGAGCACTCGGTACCTCCTGGGGACGACCGCGGCCACGGACGGGGCCGCGTTGCCGCGGTGCCGTGGGCACCGGTTCACGGGTGGGCCTGGGAGGACTTGAACCTCCGGCCTCATCCTTATCAGGGATGCGCTCTAACCGCCTGAGCTACAGGCCCGTGGACCTCGACCAGCTTACAAGGCCGGTCCGGGGCCCCGGCGGGCGGGGCCCCAGCCGCTCAGTCCCGCTCGGCGAGGGTGACCTCGAGACCGCCCACGAGGTCGGCGCAGAGGTTGTAGATGAACGCCGCGATCGTGGCCAGCGCCGTCATGAGCACGATGTTGATGGCGCCGATGACCGCCGCGCCGCCGAAGACGATGCCCGGGGTGATGACGTCGCCGCCGCCGTCTCCGCCCGAGGACGTGCCGAGCTGGCCGAACAGGTCGTTGAGGGTGTCGAAGACGCCCAGGCCGGACAGGACGCCGTAGAGGATCCCGACCGCGACCATCCAGATGAAGAACAGCGCGATCGACAGAACCAGCGAGATCTTCAGCGCCGACCACGTGTCGATGTGCCGCAGTTGCAGCCGGGCCCGGCGCGGACCGCGGTTGCCACGGCCCTTGGCGGCGGGCCGGCCGGCCTGCTGACCCGCCTGCTGGGGCGGCGCCTGCTGCGGCCCGGCCTGCGGGGCGGGCGCCTGCTGCGGGGGCCGCGGGGCAGCCGTGGCCGGCGGTGCCACCTGCGTGACACCCGACGGCGGCGGCATCGTCGCGTCGGCCGGCCGCTGGTGCTGCTGCGCGACGTGCTGCGGAGCAGCGGACGGCGGCTGCGGCGGGGCCTGCTGCGCGGCCAGCCCGCCGGTGACCGGCTTGGTCAGGGACGCGCCCCCGCCGGCCGCGCTCGCGCCCGCGGGCGAGGCTCCGGACGGACCGGGGGTCTGACCGGTGACGGGCGCCGAACCCGTCGCCGGGGCTCCGTCCGCTCCGGCTGCGCCTTCCGGGCGGACCCCGGTGCGCACCGCCTGCGGCCGGTCGCTCATGCCGTTCTCCCGTTCGCCTGCGGCCCTCGCCGCGCTCTCGCGTCCGGGTGCCCCGGCGCGGTGCCGGAGGCGCCCGGGCGCCGGTCGTGTCCGTCAGTGGGAGCCGGGGGTGGGGCGTGACCTGCCGTCACGCCCCACCGTGCTCCCGGTCTCACCCTAGGCGGCGGGCTCGTCGTTGTCCGTCGTCCGGGCGATCGCCACGATCGTCACGTCCTCGGGCAAGTTCATGAGCTTGACGCCCATGGTCGCGCGATCCTTGTTGTGGCGCACGCCGTTGACCGGCGTCCGGATCACGCCGCCGCCGGACGTGATGGCGTAGAGCTCGTCGCCGAGCCGCACCGACAGGGCCCCGACCAGGGCACCCTTGCGGGCCTTCGGGTCGGCGGTGAGCACGCCCTTCCCGCCGCGGCCCTGCGGCGGGTAGTTCTCGATGCCGGTCCGCTTGGCGAAGCCGCGCTCGGTGGCGACGAGGACGTCGACGCCCTCCTCGACCACGATCATCGACAGCAGCCGGTCCCCGGGGGACAGCGAGATCCCGCGGACGCCCTCGGTGGCCCGGCCCATCGGCCGCAGGGTCGCGTCGTCGGCCTTGAACCGGATCGACATCGCGGCCCGGGTGACCAGCAGCAGGTCCAGGTCGGGGTCGATGAGCGCGGCCCCGACCAGCTCGTCGCCCTCGCGCAGGTTGATCGCGATGACACCGCCGCTGCGCGGGCTGTCGAAGTCCGACAGCCGGGTCTTCTTGACCTGCCCGTTGGCCGTGGCCAGGACCAGGTACGGCGCGACGGAGTAGTCCTTGATCTGCATGACCTGGGCGATCCGCTCGTCGGGCTGGAACGCCAGGATGTTGGCCACGTGCGCGCCGCGGGCGGTGCGGTTGGCCTCGGGCAGCTCGTAGGCCTTGGCCCGGTAGACCCGGCCCTTGTTGGTGAAGAACAGGATCCAGTCGTGGGTGGAGCCCACGAAGAAGTGGTCGACCAGGTCGTCCTGCTTGAGGGCCGCCCCCATCACGCCCTTCCCGCCGCGGCGCTGCGACCGGTAGAGGTCGCTCTTGGTCCGCTTGGCGTAGCCGGTGCGGGTGATGGTGACGACGACCTCCTCCTCGGCGATGAGGTCCTCGACCGAGACGTCGCCCTCGTTGGCGACGAACTGGGTGCGCCGGTCGTCGCCGTACTTGTCGACGATCTCGGCCAGCTCGTCGCGGACGATCTGCCGCTGCCGATCCGGGGAGTCGAGGATCGCCTGCAGGTCGGCGATGCGGGCCTCGATCTCGGCGAGCTCGTCCATGATCCGCTGTCGCTCGAGGGCGGCCAGCCGGCGCAGCTGCAGGTCGAGGATCGCCGTCGCCTGGACCTCGTCGACCTCGAGCAGCTCCATGAGGCCGGTGCGGGCGGAGTCGGCCGAGGGGCTGTTGCGGATGAGCGCGATGACCGCGTCGAGCTGGTCGAGGGCCTTGGCGTAGCCGCGCAGGATGTGCGCGCGCTCCTCGGCCTTGCGCAGCCGGTAGCGGGTGCGCCGCTGGATGACCTCGATCTGGTGGAGCACCCAGTTGCGCACCAGCTCGTCGAGCCGCAGCGTCCGCGGGACGCCGTCGACGATCGAGAGCATGTTGCAGCCGAACGACGTCTGCAGCTGGGTGTGCTTGTAGAGGTTGTTCAGCACGACCTTGGCCACGGCGTCGCGGCGCAGGGTGATGACCAACCGCCGGCCGACGCGGTCGCTGGACTCGTCGGCGATCTCGCTGATGCCCTGCAGCCGGCCGTCCTTGACCGCCTCGGCGATCGACTCGGCCAGGTTGTCCGGGTTGACCTGGTAGGGCAGCTCGGTGACGACGAGCTGCACGCGGCCCCGCGCGTCCTCCTCGACGGTGACGACGGCGCGCATCTTCACCGAGCCGCGGCCGGTGCGGTAGGCGTCCTCGATGCCCTCGCGGCCGACGATGAGGCCGTAGGTGGGGAAGTCGGGGCCCTTGACCCGCTCCATGCACGCGGTGAGCGCTTCCTCGGGCTCGGCGTCGGGGTGCTCGAGCACCCAGTACACCGCCTCGGCCACCTCGCGCAGGTTGTGCGGCGGCATGTTGGTGGCCATGCCGACCGCGATGCCGGCCGACCCGTTGATCAGCAGGTTCGGCACGCGCGCCGGCAGGACCAGCGGCTCCTGGGTGCGGCCGTCGTAGTTGGCCTGGAAGTCGACGGTCTCCTCGTCGATGCCGGCCAGCATCTCCATGGCCAGCGGCGTGAGCCGGCACTCGGTGTAGCGCATGGCGGCCGGCGGGTCGTTGCCCGGCGAGCCGAAGTTGCCCTGGCCGTCGATGAGCGGGTAGCGCATCGACCACGGCTGGGCCAGCCGCACGAGGGCGTCGTAGATCGCCGAGTCGCCGTGCGGGTGGTAGTTGCCCATGACCTCCGCGACCGGGCGGGCGCACTTGACGTAGCCGCGGTCGGGGCGGAAGCCCTGGTCGTACATCGCGAACAGCACGCGGCGGTGCACCGGCTTGAGGCCGTCGCGGACCTCCGGCAGGGCGCGGCCGACGATCACGCTCATCGCGTAGTCGATGTAGCTGCGCTGCATCTCCTGCTGGAGGTCGACCGGCTCGACGCGGTCGCGGGCGGGTGTCTCGGTCACTGGTCAGATCTCTCCGGTGGATCGCACAGAGGTGGGACGTCCGGCCCCCTTGCAGGGCCCCGCCGCGAGCTCGCGAGCGGTGGGGGGCAAGGGGGTCCTTCCTCACACGTCGAGGAAGCGGACGTCCTTGGCGTTGCGGGTGATGAAGCTGCGGCGGGCCTCGACGTCCTCGCCCATGAGGATGCTGAACAGCTCGTCGGCGGTGGCGGCGTCGTCGAGGGTGACCTGCAGGAGCAGGCGGGACTCCGGGTTCATCGTGGTGTCCCAGAGCTCGCTGGCGTTCATCTCACCGAGCCCCTTGAACCGCTGGATCATCTCGTCGCGGACCTTGCGGCCCTCCTGCTTGCCGGCCGCCAGCAGCGCGTCGCGCTCCCGGTCGGAGTAGGCGTACTGGTCGCCCCACTTGCCGCCCCACTTGATCTTGTACAGCGGCGGCTGGGCGAGGTACACGTGGCCGGCCTCGACCAGCGGCCGCATGAAGCGGAACAGCAGGGTGAGCAGCAGCGTGCGGATGTGCTGGCCGTCGACGTCGGCGTCGGCCATCAGCACGATCTTGTGGTACCGCAGCTTCGACAGGTCGAACTCGTCGTGGATGCCGGTGCCGAAGGCGGTGATCATCGACTGGACCTCGGTGTTCTTGAGCACCCGGTCGATGCGCGCCTTCTCGACGTTGATGATCTTGCCGCGGATGGGCAGGATCGCCTGGAACATCGAGTCGCGGCCGGACTTGGCCGAGCCGCCGGCCGAGTCGCCCTCGACGATGTAGACCTCGGAGTTGCGCGGGTCGGTCGACCGGCAGTCGGCCAGCTTGCCCGGCAGCGAGTTGTTGCTCAGCAGGTTCTTGCGGGCGAGCTTGCGGGCGTCCTGCGCGGCCCGCCGGGCCCGGGCGGCCGAGGCGGCCTTGGTGATGATGGTCTTGGCCTCGGCCGGGTTGGCCTCGAACCAGTGCGCGATCTGCTCGTTGCAGATGCGCTGCACGAAGCCCTTGACCTCGGTGTTGCCGAGCTTGGTCTTCGTCTGGCCCTCGAACTGCGGGTCGCCGATCTTGACCGAGACGATCGCCGCCAGGCCCTCGCGGATGTCCTCGCCGGTGAGCTTCTCGTCCTTCTCCTTGAGCAGCTTCTTCTCGACGGCGTAGCGGTTGACGATCGAGGTCAGCGCGGTGCGGAAGCCCTCCTCGTGGGTGCCGCCCTCGTGCGTGTTGATCGTGTTGGCGAAGGAGTAGACCGACTCGGAGTAGGCGTCGGACCACTGCATCGCGACCTCGACGCTCATCCGCATGTCGTTCTTGCCGACGCCCTCGTCACCGAAGCCGAGGATCGAGCGGTGGATCGGGGTCTTCTTCGCGTTGATGTGGCGGACGTAGTCCTCGAGGCCGCCGTCGTAGCGGTAGGTGATCTCGGTGGGCTCGAAGGCGGCGTCCTCGGCGCCCGGCGCGGTGGCCTCCAGGGCGACCGACTTCTCGTCGCCCAGCCCGGTGTCGGCCTTGCCGTGCCCGGGGCGCTCGTCGCGCAGGACGATGGTCAGGCCCTTGTTGAGGAAGGCCATCTCCTGCAGCCGGCGGCTGATGGTGTCGAACGAGTAGGTCGTCGTCTCGAAGATGCCGCCGTCGGCCCAGAAGGTGATCTGGGTGCCGCGCTTGGTGGTGGGGCCGACCTCCTCCAGCGGGCCGGGCTTGGCCATGGCGTAGGACTGGTGCCACTCCTTGCCGTCCCGCCAGATGCGCACCTCGAGCGCGGTGGACAGCGCGTTGACGACGGTGACGCCGACGCCGTGCAGACCGCCGGAGACGGCGTAGCTCTTGCCGTCGAACTTGCCGCCGGCGTGCAGCACGGTCATGACGACCTCGACGGTCGGCCGCTTCTCGCGGGGGTGCAGGTCGACCGGGATGCCGCGGCCGTTGTCCTCGACCCGGACACCGCCGTCGGCGAGCAGGGTGACGCGGACGGTGTCGCAGTAGCCGGCCAGCGCCTCGTCGACGGAGTTGTCGACGACCTCCCACACCATGTGGTGCAGGCCGCGCTCGCCGGTGGAGCCGATGTACATGCCGGGCCGCTTGCGGACCGCCTCGAGCCCCTCGAGGACGGTGATGGAGCTGCCGGAGTAGCTGGTGTCGGTCTGGGTCCGAGCGACCACGTGGGGCCCTTCTGTCGCGCAGCCGGCACGCGGGCACGGCCCGCGCGGGGAGGGTCCCGAGGGCGCACAGCGCCACTCAGCCGGATGCTGGGGATTCCTGCCGTCCATGTTACCGGGTCCACCGACGAGAACGGCGTCGTGCACGCCCTGACGACGCGTCTGCGCCACTCGCGGTGCCGATCGCACCACCGGTCCTGCCCCCGCGCCCGACACGCCCGCCCAGGAGCGCTCACGGGCCGGAACCGGTCCGGCCGCCGGGCACCGGTCGCCCACCGCTCGCAGACTCGTCGACATGGAGTCCGCCGACCGCGCGCTCACCTGTCTGGTCACCGGTGCCACCGGCTACGTCGGCGGCCGCCTCGTGCCCGAGCTGCTCGCCGCCGGCCACCGCGTCCGGGTGCTCGCCCGCTCGCCGGCCAAGGTGCGCGACCGGCCCTGGACCGGGGACGTCGAGGTCGCCCAGGGGGACGCCACCGACGAGGAGGCGGTGGCCCGGGCGTGCGCCGGCGTCGACGTCGTCTACTACCTCGTCCACTCCCTCGCGGCGGGTCGCGAGTTCGAGGAGCGGGACCGGCGGACCGCCGAGGTGATGGCCCGCGCCGTGCGCGGGGCCGGCGTCGGCCGGCTGGTCTACCTCGGCGGCCTGGAGCCGGCGGACGAGGAGCTCTCCCCGCACCTGCGCTCGCGCGCCGAGGTGGCCCGCGTGCTCCTCGACTCGGGCGTGCCGACGGTCGTGCTGCGCGCGGCGGTGGTCCTGGGGTCGGGGTCGGCGTCGTTCGAGATGCTGCGCTACCTCACCGAGCGGCTGCCGGTGATGGTCACCCCACGGTGGGTGCACAGCCGCATCCAGCCGATCGCCATCCGCGACGTGCTGCGCTACCTGGTCGGCTGCGCCACGCTGCCGCCCGACGTGCACCGCTGCTTCGACATCGGCGGCCCCGACGTCATGGACTACGCGCAGATGATGCAGCGCTACGCCGAGGTGACCGGCCTGACCCGGCGGC
Organism: Geodermatophilus sp. SYSU D00710; assembly: GCF_054050195.1. Classification (NCBI taxonomy): domain Bacteria; kingdom Bacillati; phylum Actinomycetota; class Actinomycetes; order Geodermatophilales; family Geodermatophilaceae; genus Geodermatophilus; species Geodermatophilus sp. SYSU D00710. The sequence continues at coordinate 17,000 of NZ_JBJGYX010000025.1, read as the reverse complement.
GGATCCTGCCGGTCCCGGTCTTCACGCCGTCGCTGTCGAGCCACTGGGTCGGCGTCGTCACGCCCGTGCCCGCCTCGATCGCCCGGCCGCTGGTCGAGTCGCTGCGCAACACCGTCGTCTGCTCCGAACACGACATCGCGCGGTACGTGTCCGACCCGCCGGAGGGCCTGCTCGGCTTCGACGACGCGGTGCGGCTGGCCGTGCAGCGGGTCCGGGACCACGACGTCGTCACGCGGTGGACCGGGGCCTCGGTGCCCGGCGCGCCGTCGGACCCGCTGCCCAGCGACCCGGACTGGGCCGGCGGCAGCCTCTATCTCGACGAACGGACCCGGGAGACCGACGCCGCGCCCGAGGCGCTGTGGCGGGTGGTCGAGGGGATCGGCGGGGAGACCGGCTGGTACAGCCTCCCGCTGGCCTGGGAGGTGCGCGGCTGGCTGGACCGGGCGGTCGGCGGCGTCGGCCTGCGCCGCGGCCGGCGGCACCCGCGCGACCTCCACGTCGGCGACGCCCTGGACTGGTGGCGGGTCGAGGAGCGCGAGGAGGGCCGGCTGCTGCGGCTGCGCGCGGAGATGCGGCTGCCGGGCCTGGCCTGGCTGGAGTTCCACGTGGAACAGGGCGGGGACGGGCGCACCCGGCTGCGGCAGAGGGCGACGTTCCACCCGCACGGCCTGCTGGGCCACCTCTACTGGTGGAGCATCTCGCCGTTCCACGGCATCGTCTTCGGCAGCATGGTCCGCAACATCACCCGCGCCGCCGAGGCCCTCGACGAGACCGGGGACATGCGGGCCGGGCAGGCCGCATAGCGGTGCACCTGGTCGGCCGCCGGGCGCCACGGCGGTGGACCTCACCGCCCGCGGCGGCCCTCGCCCCGCGGTGCCCGACCTCACGCTGCAGGGCGAGGTCGGGCACCGCGGGCCGGGGGGCGGGCGTCGCCGGCCCCCGCCGCGCTCCCCACGGCGGCGCTCACACCAGCAGCTGGGCGGAGGCGAGCTCGCGGTAGAGCGGGCTGGTCCCGAGCAGCTCCGCGTGCGTGCCGCGCGCGACCACGCGGCCGGCGTCGAGCACCACGATCTGGTCGCTGTCGAGCACGGTCGACAGGCGGTGGGCGACCACCAGCAGCGCCCGGTCGGCGGCCGCGGCGGCCAGCGTCTCGCGCAGCAGCCCCTCGTTGCGGGCGTCGAGGCTGGCGGTGGGCTCGTCGAGCAGCAGCAGTGCGGGACGGGACAGCAGCGACCGGGCGATGGCCAGCCGCTGCCGCTCGCCGCCGGAGAGCAGCACGCCCTCGTCACCGACCGGGACGTCGAGCCCGCGCGGTGAGCGCTGCACGACGCCGGTGAGGCCGACGTCGGCGAGCACCGCCCACAGCTCGTCGTCGGCGGCGGACGGCGCGGCCAGCAGCAGGTTCTCCCGCACCGTGCCGGCCAGCACCGGCGCCTCCTGCTCGACGTAGCCCAGCTGGGCGCGCAGCGCGGACCGCGGCAGCCGGCGGACGTCGGTGCCGGCCCACCGGATCGTGCCGCCGGTCAGCGGGTAGAAGCCCTCCACCAGCGCCAGCACCGTCGACTTGCCCGCACCCGAGGGCCCGACCAGCGCCACCCGGCTGCCGGCCGGCACGGTGAGCGAGACCCCGTCGAGGACCGCGGTCCCGTCCGGGTAGGCGAAGGAGACGTCGTCGAGCTCGAGCAGCGGCACGCCCGGCGCCGGCACCCGGGGCGCCGTCGTGGCGCCGCCGACCTCGGGGGTGTCGTCGCGCTCGGGCTCGAGGACGAGGACCTCCTGGATGCGGGCCAGCGCGCCCAGCCCGGTCTGGAGCTGCGTCCACGCCGACACCGCCTGGCCCAGCGGCATGACCAGCAGGAACAGGTAGAGGATGAACGCGACCAGGTCGGCGACGGCGATCGAGCCGGTGGCCACCCGGTAACCGCCCAGCCCCAGGACGGCGAGGAACGCGCCCTGGACGGCGATCGACCCGGCCGGCGCCACGAGCGCCTGCACCCGGGCCACCGACACCCCGGCGCTGTAGGCGCGCTCCGCGCTGGTCCCGACGGCGTCGACCTCGCGCGCGGTGGCGCCGCTGGCCCGGATGGTGCGCACCGCCGACAGCGCCCGCTCGACGGCCGCCGTCATCGCGCCGACCTCGTCCTGCGCGCGGCGGGAGAGCCTCCGCACCCGCCGGCTGCTGAGCACCACCACGGTCATGCCGACCGCGACGGCGGTGACGGTGACCAGCAGCAGCCACACGTCGACCAGCGCCATCGCCACGAGCGCCCCGACGGCGACCACCGCGGAGCCGGCCACCTCGACCACACCGGAGGTCACCGTGGCCCGCAGCAGGGTGGTGTCCGCGCCGACGCGGGACATCAGGTCGCCGGTGCGACGCCGGTCGTACTCGGCGACCGGCAGCCGCAGCAGCCGGTCGGCGACCGTCCGGCGGGTGGAGAGGACCACGCCCTCCCCGGTGCGCTGCAGCAGGTAGGACTGCACCGCGTCGAGCACCGCCCCGGCGACGAGGACCAGCAGGAGCAGGGCGACGGCGGGCAGCAGCGGGTCACCGGCGCCGACCGCGGCGATCACCCGCCCGGTCAGCGCCGGCTGCGCGAGTGCGGCCGCCGCACCCACCAGCGACAGCCCGGCGGCCACCAGCAGTGGCCGGCGGTGCGGTCGCACCAGCGGCAGCAGCTCGCGCAGGCCGGCGGCCGGCGCCTGCTCGGCGGTGGCTCCGGGGGTGGTCCCGGCAGTGGTCATCGAGGCGTCAGAGGACGCCGGCGAGCGCGGCCACCATCGCGCCCAGCAGCCGGGCGTGGTGCTCGATCAGCTCGGGGCGCTGGCCGTCGGGGCGCACCGCGGCGAGGTGACCGGCCGCGGTCCAGAACTCGTCGCCGTCGTCGCTGCCCAGGAGCAGGCCGCGCACCGTCGCGTCCTCGACCAGCCGCCGCACCCCGGGCGCGTCCTCCGCGGCGAGGAGCACCCAGCGGGCGTCGAACGCGGGGTCGCCGCTGGGCAGGTGCAGCAGGCCGCCGGTGCGGTGCCGCCAGAAGCGGGCCGGCGCGAGCCGCAGCGGCGGCAGCGGCAGCAGCACCGGCGCCGCGGTGACCGCGTACTCCGGCAGCACGCTCCGCTTGTCGACGAAGACGACGTCGAACGCGACCAGCTCCAGGCTGCCGGCGCGGCCGCGCATCACGCCCGCCGGGCGGTGCTCCCTCGTCGCCCGCACGGGAGCGGTGGCCACCAGCTCGGCGAGGACGGCGTCCTGCGGGGCGGTGCCGTCGGAGATCTCCCAGCCGTGCTGCAGCGCCCAGCCCTGCGCGCCGACGGGGTCGCCCTGGTAGCGGAACACCTGCTCGACGACGCCGGGGGTGCGCGGGCGCCGGGCCGGCGGAGCCCAGGTGATGGCGCCCGGGGCGGCGCCGGCCGGCTCCCGGTCCCGCTGGGCGTCCCGCTCGCCCCCGCGGTCGGCGTCGCGGTCGGCAGCCCGCTCGGTGTCGCCGAGGTGGGCCGGCTCCTGCCAGCCGCCGTCGCCGGGCCGCCGGTCGCCGTCGGGTCCAGAGCCGTCGGACCCAGAGCCGTCGGGCCCAGAGCCGTCGGGCCCGGGCCCACCGGCTCGGGGGTCGTCGCCGCGGGGGTCGTCGTCGCGCGGGCTGCTCATCGCTGCACCGTCCTCCCGGGACGCCGGCGCCCGGCGTCCCTCATCCGTACGTGTCGCGGGGCCCCCGCCCGCGGACCGACCGCGGACCCTTCTTCCAGCTCGGGGCCGTCGGTCCGACAACGCGCAACCGGGTCACCACGTCCCCGCCGACCGAGGCGCGCAGCCGGGCCAGGATGGTGGGGGCCAGCAGCCGCAGCTGGGTGGCCCACGCGGTGGACTCCGCGACGACGAGCAGCTCGCCCTCGGTCAGCGTCTCCGGCCGGCAGTGCGCCGCGATGTCCGGGCCGACCAGCGCCGACCAGCGCCCGAACACCGCACCCACCCGGGTGTGCTCGGTCCAGTCCTGCGCGCTGACCAGCGAGTCGACCAGCCGGGCCAGCGGCTGCGGGTCGTCGTCGCCGGGACGCGGGCCGGTCCAGCTGCGCCGCGGGCCGGCCACCCGGCGGCGGGTGGGCGCCGGCCGCGCCGCCGACGCCGCGCGGGCGGCCTCCAGCGCGGCGCGGGCGATGTCGCTGGGCCGCGCGGGCCGCTCGTCGCTCACGGGGTCCCCTCCTCGTCGGCGACCAGGATGGCCGTCCCCTCGCCGACCTCCACCCGGGCGCCGCGCAGCTCCTCGGGCACGTCGTCGAGGACGGCGGCGGTGATGAGGGTCTGCTCGGCGGAGCGGGCGACCTCGGCCAGCGCCGCGCGCCGCCCGGCGTCGAGGGTGGCGAAGACGTCGTCGAGGACCAGCACCGGCTCCTCGCCGTCGGCGCGCAGCAGCGCGAAGCAGCCGAGCCTGAGGGCCAGCGCCAGCGACCACGACTCCCCGTGGCTGGCGAAGCCCTTGGCCGGGGCCGGCCCCAGGTGCAGCACGAGGTCGTCGCGGTGCGGGCCGACCAGCGTCATGCCGCGGTCGACCTCCTCGCGGCGGCGCTCGGCGACCCGCTCGCGCAGCGCCGCCGACAGCTCGGCCGCCCGCGGCACCGGCGCGTCCGGAGGCAGCGCGGCGCCGTCCCCGGCCAGCGGCACGGTGCTGGCGTACCCCAGCCCCGCGGCGGCGGCACCGGGCCCGGCGACGGTGGCGTAGGACCGGGCCACGTGCGGAGCCAGGTCGGCCACCAGCCCCAGCCGGGCGGCCAGCAGCTGCCCGCCGAGCTCGACCAGGTGGGTGTCCCAGACGTCGAGGGTGGCCAGCGCCTCGCCGCGGGCCAGCCGCGCGGTCTTGAGCAGGGCGTTGCGCTGCCGGAGCACCCGGTCGTAGTCGCTGCGCACCCCGGCCAGCCGCGGCGTGCGGCTGACCAGCAGGTCGTCGAGGAAGCGACGCCGCTCGGCCGGGTCGCCGCGGACCAGCGCGAGGTCCTCCGGGGCGAACAGCACGCTCTTCACCAGGCCGAGCAGCTCCCGCGGCCGTGGCAGCGGGGAGCGGTTGACCCGGACCCGGTTCGCCCGGCCCGGGTTGATCTCGACCTCCACCAGCAGCTCGCGGTCCTCGCGGCGCAGCGCCGCCCGGACCACCGCCTGGCCCGCGCCGTGGCGGACCAGCGGCGCGTCGCCGGACACCCGGTGGCTGCCCAGCGTCGCGAGGTAGCCGACCGCCTCGACGAGGTTGGTCTTGCCCTCGCCGTTGCGGCCGACGACCACGGTCGGACCGGGCCGCAGCGCCAGGTCGACCTTCTCCCAGCTGCGGAACTCGACCAGCTGGAGGTGCCGGACGTACACCTCAGCCCGAGCCGGGCGAGGTGCCTCCACCGCGATGAAGGCAGTCCTGGAGTCCGGAGCGCGCGCTCACGCGGGCCGTTCGACCTCCTGCGCCTGCACCGCGTGGACGGCGTGCCCGCCGAACTGCTGGCGCAGCGCGGCGACGGCCTTCATGGTCGGCGAGTCCTCCTGGCGGGAGACGAACCGGGCGAACAGCGACGCGGCGATCGTCGGCATCGGGACGGCGTTCTCGATGGCCTGCTCGACCGTCCAGCGGCCCTCGCCGGAGTCCTCCGCGTAGCCGCGGATCCGGTCCAGGGACGGGTCCTCATCGAGGGCACGCACGAGCAGGTCCAGCAGCCAGGAGCGGATGACCGTGCCCTGGGTCCAGGACTTGACGACGCCGGGCACGTCCTCGATCAGGTCGACGGCGGCCAGCAGCTCGTAGCCCTCGCCGTAGGCCTGCATGAGCGCGTACTCGATGCCGTTGTGCACCATCTTGCTGAAGTGCCCGGCACCCACCGGGCCGGCGTGCACGAAGCCCGCGCCGGGGAGCTCCTGGCCGGTCTCGTCGGTCGGCGACGGCGGCTTGAGCGCGTCGAACACCGGCTGGACCTTGGCGACGTCCTCCTTCGTGCCGCCGACCATCAGCGCGTAGCCGTTCTCCAGGCCCCACACCCCGCCGGAGACCCCGGCGTCGACGTACCCGATGCCCTTCTCGCGGCACATGACGTCGTGCACCTGGTCGTCGGTGTACTTCGAGTTCCCGCCGTCCACGATCACGTCACCGGGCTCGAGCAGTCCGGCCAGCTCCTTGACCGTGGCCCGCGTCGGCTCCCCGGCGGGCACCATCACCCAGACCACCCGCGGCGCCGGGAGCGCGCCGACCAGCTCCTCGAGGCTGCCGACGTCGCGCCGCTCGGGGTGGTGGTCGAAGCCGACCACCTCGTGACCGGCGCGACGCAGCCGCTCGCGCATGTTGCCGCCCATCTTGCCCAGCCCGATCAGCCCCAGCTGCACGTCCTCGTCCTCTCGTCGCGGTGTCGATCGGTGCTCATCGTGCCCGGCGGGCGGCCCTCCTGCAGGGCCCCGCCGCGAGCGTGCCGGCGGTGGGGGGCAGGAGGGTCCTCCGTCAGCCCGGGAGGCGCACCGGCATGATCAGGTAGCGGTAGCTCCCGGGCCGCTCGGCCGGCCGGGCGCCGTCGCCGTCGTCGGCGGCCGGCTCCTCGACGCCGGAGAGCACGGCCGGCTTGAGCGGGCTGGTGAAGTCCATCCGCGCGCGTCCGGTGTGCACCGCGGCCAGCCCGTCGAGCAGGAACGTCGGGTTGAAGCCGATGGTCAGCGGGTCGCCGTCGAACTCGACGTCGCAGCGCTCCTCGGCCTGGCCCTCGTCGTCGCTGCCGCCGGCGCGCAGGGTGACCTGGCCGGGGGTGAACTCGCAGCGCAGCGGCGTGCCCCGCTCGGCGACCAGCGCCACGCGCTTGGCGGCGTCGGTGAACTGCACGACCGGCAGTGTCGCGTTGGCGCTGGACTCGGAGGGCATGATCGCCCGGTACTTGACGAACTCGGCGTCGAGCAGCCGGGTGGTGGTCTGCCGGTCCTTGCCCGACAGGCCCAGGATCCCCTCGCCGGAGCCCCCGGAGGACAGCGAGACGGTGATCTCGGGGCCGCTGGTCAGCGTGCGGGCGGCGTCGGCCAGCGTGCGCGCCGGCACCAACACCGCGGCGGAGAGTCCCGGGGTCTCCGGGCGCCAGGCGAACTCGCGCACGGCCAGCCGGTAGCGGTCGGTGGCGGCGAGCGTGACCCGGTCGTCCTCGATCTCCAGGCGCACGCCGGTGAGCATGGGCAGGGTGTCGTCGCGCCCGGCGGCGACGGCGACCTGGCCGACCGCCTCGGCGAAGACGTCGCTGTCGACCACACCGGCCGACGACGGCATCGCCGGCAGCGACGGGTAGTCCTCCACCGGCAGGGTCGGCAGGCTGAACCGGGCGTTGCCGCAGGTGATCGACAGCCGGGGTCCCTCGGCGCGGATGTCGACCGGGTGCGGCGGCAGCGCGCGGGTGATCTCGGCCAGCAGCCGGCCGGGGACCAGGACCCGCCCGCTCTCGGCGGCCTGCACGTCGACCTCCGCGCGCGCGGAGACCTCGTAGTCGAAGCCGGACACCGACAGCTGGCTGCCGTCGACCTCGAGCAGGATGCCGGCCAGCACCGGCACCGACGGGCGCGGCGGGAGGCTGCGCGCCGTCCACGCGACGGCATCGGCGAGCACCTCGCGTGTCACCCGGAACTCCATGACCGACCCACCCCAGCTCTGCACGGTCCACTGCTGTCGTCTGCGCACCCGTGGTCCCCGGTGTCCGTGCAGGACCGGGGGCGGTGCTCTCTCGCCTGTTGCGGAGTTCATCGTGCCCGTCGGGGCGTGGGTGGGGGAACCCGGGACCCGATCAGGTGTCCACTCCCGTCCCTCCAGGTCGCTCCTCTCCCTGCTCCTCGCTGTTGCCTCCCAGGGCCCCGGACCGGAGCGTCCCCAGCCCTACTGGGGTTCGAGAACTCCTCGAGATCAATCCCTCATCTCCGTCATCACCGGTGTGGAAGCTGGGGATCGGGGCCCTTCCTGCAGGTCAGCGCCCGAGTCGACATGTTGGCCCGCTGTGGGGAACCGGCGTCTCGTTGTTGTCGACACGTGGACATCTCGACGGCCGTGCACAGCGACCCCCCGCCGTCCACGCGCTGTCCCCGGTCCTCCCCCGGGATGTCCCCAGTCCGTGCCCAGTCCCCGTCGGGGCCCGCCGCCGGCCGTCCGTCGGTCCCGTCCGGAGCCGGGGACGACGGCGCGCCGCTGGGACGAACGTGCAGGTCAGCGCGCGGAGGACACCGGGATGCACACGCTGGGGAGTGACCTGGGGACGGCGCGCGGTCGGGCCGGCCGACCTGCACCGCCGGTCACGTCACGATCACGATCTCCCCAGGGTGTGCACATCCCTGGGGACAACTCCTCGACGAGTCGACACCGCGCAGGCCGTCGACCGCCCGCGGAACCGCGGCCGCACGGGGCAGGACGGCCATCCCGGGCCGGTCCCCGGCTGTGGACAGCCGGTCGCGGCCGTCCACCGGCGCGGGACGGGGACGGGGACGGCGCTGCCGGCAGGCGCTACTGGCGGGCGCGGCTCTTGATGCGCGCGGTCAGCTCGGTGACCTGCGTGTACGTCGCGCGCCGCTCGCTCATCAGGTTGGTGATCTTCTTGACGGCGTGCATGACCGTGGTGTGGTCCTTGCCGCCGAAGGATGCGCCGATCCGCGGCAGCGACAGCTCGGTCAGCTCGCGGCACAGGTACATCGCGATCTGGCGGGCGTTGACCAGCGTGCGGCTGCGGTTGGAGCCCTGCAGCTCCTCCATCGTCACGGAGAAGTACTCCGCGGTCGCCGCCATGATGATCGCCGCGGTGATCTGCGGGCCCTGCTCGTCGCTGATCAGGTCCTTGAGCACCAACTCGGCCAGCGGCAGGTCGACCTGCTGCTTGTTCAGGCTGGCGAAGGCGGTCACCCGGATCAGCGCGCCCTCGAGCTCGCGGATGTTGGTCTGCACCTTGCTCGCGATGAACTCCAGCACCGGGTCGGGCACCTGCAGCCGCTCGCCGTAGGCCTTCTTCCGCAGGATCGCGATGCGGGTCTCCAGGTCCGGCGCCTGGACGTCGGTGATCAGCCCCCACTCGAACCGCGTCCGCAGCCGGTCCTCCAGCGTCGTCAGCTTCTTCGGCGCCCGGTCGGAGGTGATGACGATCTGCTTGCTGGCGTTGTGCAGCGTGTTGAAGGTGTGGAAGAACTCCTCCTGCGTCCGCTCGGCGCGCTCCAGGAACTGGATGTCGTCGATGAGCAGGAAGTCGATGTCCCGGTAGCGCCGGCGGAAGTCCTCGGCCCGTCCGGAGTGCACCAGGTTGATGAACTCGTTGGTGAACTCCTCGGTGCTGACGTAGCGCACCCGCACGTTGGGGAACATCCGCGCCGCGTAGTGCCCGATGGCGTGCAGCAGGTGCGTCTTGCCCAGCCCGGAGTCGCCGTAGACGAACAGCGGGTTGTAGGCGCGCGCCGGGGCCTCGGCGACGGCGACGGCCGCGGCGTGGGCGAAGCGGTTGCTGTTGCCGATGACGAAGCTGTCGAAGACGTACTTGGGGTTGAGCCCCGGGTCCAGGCCGGCCGGCGGACGGCGGTCCCCGAACAGCGGCACCGCGCCGCCGGTGCGGCTCCCCGTGCGCCGCGGGGCCGCGTCGGCGCGGTCCGCGACCGGGTCGGGTGCCTGGTCGGCGCCGTCGTCGCCGAGGTCGAACGGCAGCACCTCGGCGCCCTCGCCGGGGCGCACGCCGCGGCGGCGGCCGGTGCCGCGCGAGCGGACCGCCGGGCTCCAGTCGGTGCCGCCCCACTCCTCCGCGGCCTCGCCGACCGGCTCCCCGGCGCCCGGCCCGCCGGCCGGCGGGTAGGTCTCGTACGGCGCCTCGGCCGGAGTCCGGCCGTCGGTGCGGACCGGCTCGTAGCGGCCGCCGTAGGGGTCACCGCCGTAGCCGGCACCGGGACGGGGATCGCCGCCGTAGCGGCTCTCGTCCGCGGGGCCGCGCCCGCCGTCGGCCGCCTCGAAGGCGGACCGCTCCAGCGGGCGGGCGTCGCTGCGGACCCCGAAGGCGCTGCGGCCGTCGTCGGCCCGCTCGCGGTCCTCGTCGGTGGGTTCGTCGGCCGGCGGCGTCCAGGGCCGGCGGACGGGGGCCTCCGGCTCGGGCGCCGCGGCACCGGCCGGGCTGTCCTCGAGCTGGATGGCGACGCCGATGTCGCGGCCGAGCTGCTCGGACAGCGCCTCGGCCAGCACCCGGCGCATGCGCGACTCGAGCACGGTCTGGGTGAACTCGTTGGGGGCGGCGAGCACCGCGGTCCCGCCCACCAGGCCCACCGGCCGGGTGAGGTTGAGCATCGCGTTCTGCTGCCGGGTCAGGCTGGTCGCCAGCCGTTCGCGGACCGAGTCCCAGACCTCCGCCAGGTCCACCGTGGCATCGGCCATGACCGTGTCCTCCCCAAGCTGTCTCGTGCCCGTGACCGACGTCCCGGTGTCCGGGGTCCGGCGTCCGGCTGTGGACATCCGGACACACGGGTTCCACACGAGTGTCCACAGGCTGTGCACGACTGGCGACAGGACGCCTTGTCGACCCGCTGCTGCGGGACGGACCCGGCGTCGTCGCTGGTCGGGAGGGAGGTCGTGATACGGCTCGAGGCGGACGGCGGTCAGGTCGACCGGGTGGTCGGCCCCCGTGCCGGGCTGTCACCCGGACCGGAGCGACGGCGACGCTAACAGCCCCGTCCACAGCCCGGCAACGACGTCCGGGGACGTCTGGGACGCCCGGTGCGCGTGTCGTTCGGCGTGTCGTCCCCTAGCGGTCGGCGTGCCGACACCATCCGTCCCCCCGGGGGGTGCAGCCTGGCGGGTCGGCGCCGGCGGGACCCCCGCCCACCCGTCGGGAGAGAACGGTCCGGCGCCGGGCCGCGGCGACCGCCCCGCCCCTGGTTATGATGGGCGGAGTCCGTGCACCCGTGCCCGCCGTCGGAGCGGGCAGGTGCGCGGAGACCCGCCTCCGGGGTCCGGCACGCGGCTCGCGCCGATCGTCCGTGCCCCGCCCGCGTGCCTGCCCCCCGGCCGGCCCGCACCGTCGACGTCCTGCCGTAGGAGTACCCCGTGAGCAAGCGCACCTTCCAGCCGAACAACCGCCGCCGGGCCAAGACCCACGGCTTCCGGCTGCGGATGCGCACCCGCGCGGGCCGCGCGATCCTCGCCGGCCGCCGCCGCAAGGGCCGCGAGAAGCTCTCCGCCTGAGGTGCTGCCCGCGCAGGCCCGCCTGCGCCGGCGTCCGGAGTTCACCGCGGTCGTCCGGTCGGGTCGGCGTGCCGGTCGGCCGACCATGGTGCTCCACTACCTCCCCGTCCGACCCCCGGTCCCCCCGACCGGGGGTCTCGACGTGTCCGGGGACGGCGCACCGGGCGCCCGTGCGGGCTTCGTCGTCGGCCGGGCCGTCGGCAACTCCGTGGTCCGCCACCGGGTGACCCGGCGGCTGCGCGCCGCCGTCCGCGAGGAGCTGCCGCGGCTGCCCGCCACCGCGGACCTGGTGGTCCGGGCCCGGCCCGAGGCCGGCACGGCCTCCTCGGCGACGCTGCGCCGCGACCTCGCCGCGGGCCTCGACCGCCTGCTCGCCGAGCGGAGCCGGTCCTCGTGAGCGCCGCGTCGCCGGCGTCCGCGCGCCGCGGTCCCCTCGCCCGGGCCCTGCTGGCGGCCATCGGCTTCTACTCCCGGGCGATCAGCCCGGCCCTGCCCCCACGGTGCCGCTTCGCGCCCACCTGCAGCGCCTACGCCGCCGAGGCGGTCGCCGTGCACGGCGCCGCCCGCGGGTCCTGGCTCGCGCTGCGGCGGCTGCTGAAGTGCGCACCCTGGCACCCTGGTGGGTTCGACCCGGTCCCGGCGCCGCGTGCCGGGCGGACGACCCCTGGAACCGGCGGCGACGGCCGCACGTCGATGACAGCGGCACCCTCCTCGGGAGCCGCCGCCGACGGTGCCCGTCGACCCGCCCCCGAGACCCCGCCGGCTGACCGCCGGTCCCCGCAGCAGGAGGCTGGCGTTGCTTGACTGGCTGTACACCGCGATCGCCTTCGTCATGAAGACGTGGCACTCGGTGTTCTCGACGTTCCTCGACCCCGCCTCGGGCATCACCTGGGCGCTGTCGATCGCCTTCCTCGTCGTCACCGTGCGCCTGATCCTGTTCCCGCTGTTCGTCAAGCAGATCAAGAGCCAGCGGGCGATGCAGGAGATCCAGCCGGAGATCCAGAAGCTCCGCAAGCAGTACGGCGCCGACCGCCAGGGCTTCAGCCAGGCGATGATGCAGCTGCAGAAGGAGCGCGGGGTCAACCCGCTGGCCGGCTGCCTGCCGATCCTGCCGCAGATCCCGGTCTTCCTCGCGCTCTTCCACGTGTTGCGCCGGCTGCGGCCGGGTGCCGAGGGGCTCTACAGCTGGAGCTACGAGCTCACCCAGCAGGCAGCCACGGCCAAGCTGTTCGGCGCGCCGATCTCGGCGTCGTTCTTCATGTCCGGCCAGAAGGCCGAGGACATCCTGGCGCTGCCCGGGGTGAGCCAGGCCGGCATCCGCACCGTCGCGCTGATCCTCATGGTCATCATGTGCGTCACCACCTACGTGACGCAGAAGCAGATCATGAAGCGTTCCGGCCCGGTCGAGGGCCAGGCCGCGATGGTGCAGAAGCTGCTGCTCTACGGCATGCCGATCAGCCTCTTCGTCACAGGCTTCTTCTTCCCGATCGGCGTCCTGCTGTACTGGATGACCAACAACCTGTGGACGCTGGGCCAGCAGTTCTTCATCCTGCGCAAGATGCCCCCGCCCGGCTCCCCGGCCGCCAAGGCCAAGGCCGCGGCCGAGAAGCCCGCCGTCGACCCGAAGACGCTGGCCCCCAAGCCCGGCGCCAAGCCCGTCCGCACCACCAAGGGCGGCCGTCCGGCCGGTCCCGGCGTCGCCCTGACCAAGGGTGCCGACGGCTCCGTGCCCGACGGCTCCGTGCCCGACGGCTCCGCGCCCGACGCCCCTGCGTCCGACGGCGCGGCGAACGGTGACGGCGTGAGCGGGCAGACCCCCACCGGCTCTCCGCCGCCTCCCTCCGGTGGCGGTGCGACCGCCGCGGGCTCCGCGGGCGCGCCCAAGGGCGGCCGCGCCGGCGGCGGCAAGGGCACCCGCCCGGCCGCCCGGGCCCCGCACGGCCGCCCCGCCGGCACCGGCGGGAAGCGCAAGCGCCGCTGAGCCCCGCGTCCGGAGGACCTGCGTCCCCGGACGCCCCCGCCGGCCCGCCGGCCGCCGTCCCGCGACGACGCCGGCCGCGGCCCCCCCGACCCCCGGGTCCGCCCCGGCTGCCCGCACCGACTGGAGGTCCCTCCGTGAGCGTTCCGCACCGATCCACCGACACAGCCGCCACGTCCGCCACCGCCGAGGTCACCGCCGGCGCCGTCCTCAGCCCCGCGACCGGCACCCCGGACGGACCCACCGACCTGCCCGACACCGACGAGACCGGCGTCGACGCCTCGCTGGAGCCCGCCGACGAGGTGACTCCCGCCCACGCCCGCCCCGGCGGCACCGAGCTGCTCGTCCGCGAGGGCGACGTGGCCGGTGACTACCTCGAGCGGCTGCTCGACATCCTCGACGTCGACGGCGACATCGACCTCGACGTGGAGGGCGACCGGGCGTCGGTGGCCATCGTCGGCGGCGAGCTCGACGACCTCGTGGGCAGCGACGGCGCGGTGCTCGAGGCGCTGCAGGAGCTCACCCGGCTCGCCGTGGCCCAGTCCACCGGCGTGCGCAGCCGGCTCATGCTCGACATCGGTGGCTACCGCGCGCGCCGCCGGGCCGCCCTCACGGCCATGGCCGCCGACGCCGCCGAGCGGGTCGCCGCGAGCGGGCAGCCCGAGCGCCTGGCGCCGATGAACCCGTTCGAGCGCAAGGTCGTCCACGACGTCGTCGCCGGGGTCGCCGGCGTCCGCAGCGAGTCGGAGGGCGAGGAGCCGCAGCGGCGGGTCGTGGTCCTGCCGGAGCGGTGAGCGACACCCCCGTCCCGTCCGCCCCACCCGCCCCGGAGGTCGCGGCCGCCGTCTTCGGAACGGCGCTGCCCGAGGCCGAGCGCTACGTCGCGCGGCTGGCCTCCGACGGCGTCACCCGCGGGCTGATCGGCCCCCGCGAGGTGCCGCGGCTGTGGGAGCGGCACGTCCTCAACAGCGCTGCGGTCGCCGAGGCCGTGCCGCCCGACGCCCGGGTGGTGGACGTCGGCAGCGGCGCCGGGCTGCCCGGCGTCCCGCTGGCGCTGGCGCGGCCCGACCTGCGGCTGACGCTGGTCGAGCCGATGGCCCGGCGCGTGGAGTTCCTGGAGGAGGTCGTCGCCGAGCTGGGGACGGACTGGCGGGTGGTCCGCGGCCGCGCCGAGGAGCGCTCGGTGGTCACCGCGGTGGGGCCCGTCGACGTCGTCACCGCCCGGGCGGTGGCCGCCCTCCCCCGCCTGGTCGGCTGGTGCCGCGGCCTGTTGCGGCCCGGCGCCCGGCTGGTGGCCCTCGTCGGGGCCCGCGCGGTGGCGGAGCTGCCGGGGATGCTCCCGCGGCTGCACGCGGCGGGGATGCGGGACGTGCACGCTCGGGCTGTCGGCACGGGGCTGGGCGAGGCTGCCACTACCGTGGTGGTCATGACGCGTGGCCCGCGGTGAGGCCGCGGAGCCGGCGCACCGCGTTCCACGGCAACCCGTTCCACGTGGAACCAGCACCGACACCCGACCCGTTCCACGTGAAACGGGGCGGCAGGGAGGACCTGCGATGACCGACCCGGGCCAGCGGCTGCGCAGCAGCCTCGCGGCCGACTCGGCGGCCGGCGCCGCGGAGTTCGACAGTCCCATCGCCATGGAGGCACTGCGGGCCACCAGGGTCCTGCACGCCGCCGACCAGGAGCCCTTCCCCGCGCCGGGCCGGATCCGCGTCATCACCGTGGCCAACCAGAAGGGCGGCGTCGGGAAGACCACCTCGACGGTCAACCTCGGCGTCGCGCTCGCCCTGTACGGGCTGCGGGCGCTGGTGATCGACCTCGACCCGCAGGGCAACACGAGCACGGCGCTCGGCGTCGAGCACACGGTGGGCACGCCGTCGATCTACGACGCGCTCGTCGGGGACAGCTCCCTGGCCGACGTCGTCCACCCGACGACGGCGAGCTCCCTGCTGCGGTGCGTGCCGGCCACGATCGACCTGGCGGGCGCCGAGATCGAGCTGGTCTCCGTCGTCGCCCGCGAGTACCGGCTGCGGCGGGCGATCGAGGGCTACATCCGCGCGCTGCCCGAGGAGGAGCGGCCGCACTACGTCCTCATCGACTGTCCGCCGTCGCTGGGTCTGCTCACCCTCAACGCGCTCGTGGCCGGCGACGAGGTGCTCATCCCCATCCAGTGCGAGTACTACGCGCTGGAGGGCCTGGGTCAGCTGCTCAACAACATCGAGCTGGTGCGGGCCCACCTCAACCCGGGCATCGCCGTCCGCACCATCCTGCTGACGATGTACGACGCCCGGACCAAGCTCGCCGACCAGGTCGCCGAGGAGGTCCGCAGCCACTTCGGGGACCTGGTGCTGACGACGGTCATCCCGCGCAACGTGCGGGTGTCCGAGGCGCCGGGGTACGGCCAGTCGGTGCTCACCTACGACCCGGGCTCGCGCGGCTCGACCAGCTACGTCGAGGCCGCCCGCGAGCTCGCCGAGCGCGGCGTCCACCTGGTGCCGGAGTCCGATCCGCGGCCGATGGGGCCGCCACCTCCCCCGCCGCCGCCGGCGACCGCACCGATGCCGGCGGTCCGGCCGCAGTCCGGCCCGCCGTCCGGGCCGCTGCAGCGTGCCTTCCCCGAGTCCGACGCCGCAGTCGTGCCCGTTCCCACCTCCGTCGACGAGGAGACCCGATGAGCAAGCGTGGCGGCCTGGGCCGGGGCCTGGCGGCGCTCATCCCCACCAGCGCCCCGCCGGTGGAGCAGCCGCCGCTGCCCGAGGCCGACCGCCCGGCCGCCGCGCCCGAGACGGCCGAGACCGGTGAGGCGCGTGGGACGCCCGCCCCGGTCACCCTGCTGCCGCCGGCTGCGCAGGCGGCCGCCAGCGTCGCGGCGCAGGCCGTGTCGTCCGGTGTGGCCGCCGTCGGCGTGCCCGGCGCACAGCT
Organism: Geodermatophilus sp. SYSU D00710; assembly: GCF_054050195.1. Classification (NCBI taxonomy): domain Bacteria; kingdom Bacillati; phylum Actinomycetota; class Actinomycetes; order Geodermatophilales; family Geodermatophilaceae; genus Geodermatophilus; species Geodermatophilus sp. SYSU D00710. The sequence goes on along the minus strand of NZ_JBJGYX010000025.1, from coordinate 923 downwards.
GCGCGAGGTGGCCGTCACCGAGGTGGTGCCCAACCCGCGGCAGCCGCGCCAGGTGTTCGACGACGAGGCGCTCGAGGAGCTCACCCACTCGGTGCGCGAGTTCGGCCTGCTCCAGCCGATCGTCGTCCGCGAGCGGGCCGAGGGCGGCTACGAGCTCATCATGGGTGAGCGGCGGCTGCGGGCCGCCCGCGCCGCGGACCTCGAGACCGTGCCGGCCATCGTCCGCGACACCGAGGACGACGCCCTGCTGCGCGACGCGCTGCTGGAGAACATCCACCGGGTCCAGCTCAACCCGCTGGAGGAGGCGGCGGCCTACCAGCAGCTGCTGGAGGAGTTCGGCGCCACCCACGAGGAGCTCGCGCAGCGCATCGGTCGCAGCCGCTCGCAGGTGACCAACACGATCCGGCTGCTCAAGCTGCCGGTGCGGGTGCAGACCCGGGTCGCCGCCGGGGTCATCTCCGCCGGCCACGCCCGGGCGCTGCTGGGGCTCGACGACGCCGAGGCCCAGGAGGCGCTCGCCGCACGGATCGTGGCCGAGGGGCTCTCGGTGCGGGCGACGGAGGAGGCGGTCGCGCTCGCCGCCGCCGAACAGCCGGCCTCGCGCCGGCGCGCCCGCCGGATCAGCGCCCCCGGGGTCGAGGACCTCGCCGGCCGGCTCTCCGACGTGTTCGAGACCAAGGTCAAGATCCAGATCGGCCGGGCCAAGGGACGCATCGTCGTCGAGTTCGGCTCGGTCGACGACCTGCAGCGCATCATCGGCCAGATGGCCCCCGACGTCGCAGGGCGGCGCGAGGAGTCCTGACTCCAGGAACCACGAAGCGGGGGGGGGGGGGGGGGGGGGGGCGGCGGGGGGGGGGGGGGGGGGGGGGGGGGGGGGGGGGGGGGGGGGGGGGGGGGGGGGGGGGGGGGGGGGGGGGGGGGGG
>NZ_JBJGYX010000024.1:0-68316 GCF_054050195.1 Geodermatophilus sp. SYSU D00710 | reverse complement strand
GGGGGCGGGGGGTCCTGCCGCCGCCCGCGGCCCCCCCGCTCGCGGGGGGGGGCGGCGGCGGCCCCCCCCCCCCCCCCTGGCCGGGGGAGTGGCAGACCGTCCGCGACGTGCTGGCCGACGACGGCGCGCCCGGCGACGTGCTGGTCCTCCCGGCCGGCGCCTACCGCGCCTTCGCCTGGAACGACGGCCGCACGCAGCTCGACCCGGCCGCACGCTGGCTGACCCGGCCGGTGGTCGCCGACGACACGCTGGTCGTCGACGGCGCGCCCGTGCGCGGCGAGGACCCCCGCGCGGCGGAGGTGCTCCCCGCCGCCGGGGACCCCGACCGGCTGGCCCGGCTCGGCGTGGGCTGGGTGCTGGTCGAGCTCGGCACGCCCGGCCCGCCGGTGCCTGCGGCGGTGACCGCCCTGCCGCTGGTCGTCGACGGCTCGCAGCTGCGGCTGTACCGCGTGCCCGGCGCGGTCGAGGGACCGCGGCCCGGCGCGCTCCGGACCGCGGCGGTGCTGCTGGCTCACGGCGCCGCGCTGGGCGCGGTGGCGGGTGCCGCGTTGTGGATCACGCTCGCGGCGTCTATGGTCCCGCTGCGTCGCCGTCCCCCGGAGAATCGAGTCGCCGCGTGAAGACCCTCCTGGCCGTCCTGCTGTCCCTCGGCGCCGGCGCCGGTGTCGGTGCCGCCGCCGTCGCGGGCGTGACCGCCGTGGTCGACCCCGACACCTCCGCGGTCGAGCAGAGCGACCAGCAGCCGGTCGACGTCCTCGACTACGGCACCCGCGGCTGACCCGGTGCCGGCGTCCGCCCGCGCGGACGCCAGCACCGCACCCCAGCCCCGCACGCTCGACCCCCAGTCCAGCCCGGCGGCGTGGCGGGCCGCGGCCGCACCCATGGCCGCCCGCGCGGGCGCGTCGTCGAGCAGCCGCTCCACCGCCGCCGTCAGCCCGTCGAGGTCGTCGGCGAGCAGGCCCGTGCGGCCGTCGAGCACCGACTCGGTGAGCCCGCCGGCCGAGCGGTAGCCCACCGTCGGCGTCCGGTGGGCACCTGCCTCGGTGACCACCAGCCCCCAGCCCTCCTTGACCGAGGGGCACAGGTGCACCCACGCCCGCGCGAGCTCGGCGTGCTTGGCCTCCTCGCCGAGGAAGCCGTGGAACTCCACCCGGTGGGCGACGCCGAGCCGCGCGGCCTCGGCGCGCAGCCGCTCGTCCCACCAGCCCTCCCCGACGACCGCCAGCGTCAGGTCCGGCCGGTGCCGGCCCAGCCGGGCCAGCACCTCCAGCGCGTGCTCGACCCGCTTGTGTGGCACCAGCCGGCCCAGCACCACCAGCCGGGGAGCGGCCGAGCGCTCCACCGTCACCGGCGGCGCCGGCTCGACGCCGTTGGGGACGACGGTCACCCGGGCGGGCGCCACGCCGAGGCCGGCGAGCTCGCGGCGGGTCGCGTCCGACACGGTCACGTACCGGGAGTGCCGGTACACCCACGGGGCCAGCCGCGACTCCAGCCACCAGCCGACGGCGCCGCCGATCCGGCCGAACACGATCGGCCACTGCTCGCGGTGCACGTGGTGGACGAGCACCACCACGGGTGCGCGGGTGACCAGCGGGCTGCAGAACGGCAGTCCGTTCTGCACGTCGACGACCAGCCGCGGCCGGCGCCGGGCCACGTGCAGCAGCGCCCGCGGGTAGACGGCCAGCCGCCCGCCGCGGCGGACCACCCGCACGCCGCGGACGACCTCCTCGCGCGGTGACCGCTCGTGCGCCGCGCAGAACAGCTCGACGTCCAGCCCGGCGGCCGCCAGGCCCTCGGCGACGCGGTGCACGTACCGTTCGGACCCGCCGCCCTCGGGGTGGCGCTCGTCGCGCCAGTTGACGAAGAGGACGTCGGCCGGCGGTCGGCGGCGGCGGGAGACGCGGATCACCCGCGGCACGATACAGACGCGTACCAGCCATTCCAGCCGCCCGAATGGTCGACAGAGGGAGACAGCACGGAATGGACCGGACCGCCACTCTGGAACGGTCGGTGCGCCTGTTCCGCGCGTTCCTGGTCGAGCAGACCGACCCCGACACGTTCTACGGCGCGCTGGCCGATGACTCCGTGCGGCAGCTGGCGCGGTGGACCGACCTCGCCGGCGCCACCGTCCTCGACGTCGGCGGCGGCCCGGGCTACTTCGCCCGCGCCTTCCGCGCGGCCGGGGCGACCTACGTGGGGCTGGAGCCCGACGCCGGGGAGATGGCCGCGCGCGGCGCGCCCGAGCCGGGCACCCTGCGCGGCAGCGGCGAGGCGCTGCCGGTCCGCACCGGCGCCGTCGACGTCTGCTACTCGTCCAACGTCCTCGAGCACGTGGGGCGGCCGTGGGTGATGGCCGAGGAGATGGTGCGGGTGACCAGGCCCGGCGGCACGGTCCTGCTGTCGTTCACGCCGTGGCTGTCCCCGTGGGGTGGCCACGAGACCGCACCCTGGCACTACCTGGGCGGTGCCCGCGCCCGCCGCCGCTACCGCCGCCGCACCGGTCGGGAGCCCAAGAACCGCTACGGCGAGTCGCTGTTCGCCGTCTCGGCCGGGGCGGCGGTGCGGTGGGCGCGGCGCTGCCCCGACGCCGACCTGCTCGCCGTCCTCCCGCGGTACCACCCCTGGTGGGCGGCGTGGGTCACCCGCGTGCCGGGGCTGCGCGAGGTGGCGTCGTGGAACGTCGTCCTGGTGCTGCGCCGTCACGACCCGTGACTGCTGGTAACGGCGGTTACCGGCTCGGTCGTCGGGGCCGATAACGGCGGGTACCGACCCGATCGGGGGACCGGTACCCGCGGGGACCGGCCGGAGTTGGCGTGTGGCCTACCCGACAGTAATGTGACGCCGCCGCGACGCCGCAGGAGCCGTCGCAACGCCTCGGGAGGTCCCTCCACATGCGCCGACGTGTCCTCGGGCTCGTTCTCCTGGGCCTGGGAGGCCTCTGCCTCGGTGCCGCCCTCGCCGTCCGGCTGTTCCTCGCGCCGGCGCTGGTGAGCCTGCCGCTGGACCAGGAGGCGACGTCCGAGGCGAGCGACGACGCGGCCACCTACCTCGACCTCGGGGAGCTCGAGGAGGTCCAGGGGCCGATCACCGCGCGGCTGACCGTCCAGGGCGACCCGTCCGCCGACGAGGCCTCCGACGACGTCGCGGTGTGGAACTACGGCACCGCCATCACCGACGAGGACGGCGAGCTGGTCACCGCGCCCACCGAGGTCGTCAACTGCCTCGACCGCGACACCGCCGCGAGCGTCGGCTGTGACGCCCGGTCGATCAACGGCGAGCCGGTCGACATCGAGGGCCTGACCCTCACCTTCCCGTTCGACACCGAGCAGCGCGACTACGACCTGTGGAACAACAGCGTCCGGGAGGCGGTCCCGGCCCGCTACGACGGCGAGGACGAGGCCGAGGGCGTCGAGGTCTACCGCTTCGTGCAGTCGATCCCGGAGACCGTCATCTCCCAGGTCGAGGTCCCCGGGACGCTGGCCGGCGAGTCGTCCGGCGACACCGTCACCGCCGACGTCGTCTACAGCAGCGAGCGGGAGATCCTCGTCGAGCCGGTCAGCGGCAAGATCGTCCGCTCGGTCGAGCAGCCGGTCACCGTGCTCCGCGGTCCCTCCGGCGACGACGGGGTGACCGTCCTCGCCGCCGACCTCGGGCCGTCCGAGGAGGGGGTGCGCACCGCAGCCGAGGGCGCGGCCGAGACCCGCGACCAGATCACGCTGGTGCAGCGCACCCTGCCGCTCGCCCTCGCCGGGCTGGGCGCCGTGCTCCTCGTCGCCGGTGTGCTCCTGTTCCTCCGCAGCCGGCAGGGCGGCCACCGGTCCGCCGGCTCCGACACCACCCAGCGGACCGAGCCGGTGACCGTGACCCGGTGACGCCGATCGGCCCGCGCGGCCGGCTCCCGGAGCCGTGACCGCGACGCTCGCCCCCGAGCCCGCCGGGACCCTCCCGGCGGGCTCGGTCGCGTCCCGGGCGGCGACGACGCCCGCGCCGGAGGCGGGCGGGGGACGGCTGCTGCACCGGGTGCGGCTGGGCGTCGTGTGCCTGGCCCTGCTCGGGCTGGCGTTGTCGCAGTCACCCGGTCGGGTGATCGCCGACACCAAGCTCGACCTCGCGGTCGACCCGTGGGGCTTCCTCGGGCGGGCGCTGCACCTGTGGGAGCCCGAGGGCTTCGCCGGCCAGGTGCAGAACCAGGCCTACGGCTACCTCTTCCCGATGGGGCCGTTCTCCGCCCTGGGCGACGTGGCGGGCCTGCCGGCGTGGGTCGTGCAGCGGCTGTGGCTGGCGCTGGTGATGTGCACGGCCTTCCTCGGCGTCGTCGTCCTGGCCCGGCGGTTGAACATCGGGACCCCGGCCGCGGGTCTGGTGGGCGGGCTGGCCTACGCCCTCGCCCCGCGGATGGTCACCGCGCTGGGCGCCACCTCGGTGGAGGTGGTGCCGATGGCCGTCGCGCCGTGGGTGCTGGTGCCACTGGTGGGGGCTGCCGCGGCCCGCTCGCCGCGCCGGGCGGCGGCCGTGTCCGGGCTGGCGGTGCTCTGCGCGGGCGGGGTCAACGCGGTCGCCGCCGCCGCCGTGCTGCCGCTGCCGGTCCTGTGGCTGCTCACCCGCCCCGCCGGGCCGCTGCGGCGCCGGATGGCCGCCTGGTGGGCCGTGGCGGTCGCGCTGGCCACCGCGTGGTGGGCCGGCCCGCTGCTGCTGCTCGGCCGGTACAGCCCGCCGTTCCTCGACTACATCGAGAGCGCCGACGTCACGACCGCGCCGACCGACGTGCTGTCGGTGCTGCGCGGGGTCGACCACTGGGTGGCCTACCTGGGCACCGCGAGCGGGCCGCTGTGGCCGGCCGGGTGGTCGCTGGTGGTCGACGTGCTGCCCGCGACCGGCACGCTGGTGCTCGCCGGCGCCGGCCTGCTGTCCCTCACCCGGCGTGACCTGCCCGAGCGCACCTGGCTGGTCCTCGGCCTGCTCGCCGGCGTCGCCCTGGTCACCCTCGGCCACCTCGCGACCGTCGACGGCCTGCTGGCCGGCCCGCTGAACGCCGCGCTCGACGGCCCGCTCGCGCCGCTGCGCAACGTACACAAGTTCGACCTGGTCCTGCGGCTGCCGCTGGCGCTGGCGCTGGCGCACCTGGTCGCCGTCCTGGCCCGCCGCGCCGGAGAGCGGGCCCCCGACCGCGGGTGCGGGGCGCTCCCGGCCTGGCCGGCGGGGTGGCCGGGGCCGGGCACCGTGCTGGCCCGCGCGGTCCTCGCCGCCGTCGTCCTGGCCCTGGCCGCCACGGTCTCCCCGGCGGCGGCCGGACGGCTGGCGCCACCCACCGGGTTCGAGGAGGTCCCCGGCTACTGGGCGGAGGCGGCCGGCTTCCTCGCCGCCGACCGGGCCGGCGGCCGGGCGCTGCTGGTCCCCGGCTCGTCGTTCGGCACCTACGCGTGGGGCAGCCCGCAGGACGAGCCGCTGCAGCCGCTGGCGGACTCGCCGTGGGACGTCCGCAATGCCGTGCCGCTCACCCCCGAGGGCCACATCCGGGTGCTCGACGCCGTCGAGGCCCAGTTCGCGACCGGCGAGGGCTCGGCGGGGCTGACCCGCTTCCTGGCCCGCGCCGGCTTCTCCCACCTCGTGCTGCGCAACGACCTCGACACGGGGGCGGCCGGGTCCACGCGGCCGGTCCTGGTGCGCCAGGCGCTGCGGAGCTCCCCGGGCATCACGCCGGTCGCCTCGTTCGGGCCCGACGTGCCCGCACTGCCCTACACCGACGGCGTCGTCCTCGACGCCGGCCTGGCGGAGCCCGCGCCGGCGCTGGAGATCTACGCCGTCGAGGACCCGGCGCCGCGGGCGTGGACCGCTCCGCTGGCCGACGCGGTGACGGTGGCCGGCGGCCCCGACGCCGTGCTCGCCCTGGAGGAGCGCGGCCTGGTCTCCGGGCGGCCCACCGTGCTGGCCGGCACCGCACCCGCGGGCGCCGGTCCGACGGTGGTCAGCGACGCGCTGGTCCGCCGGGAGCGCAGCTTCGGCCGGATCACCCGGGCGACCTCCGCCGCGCTCGCCCCCGACGACCCGCGCCGCCTCCCCGGCCCGGCCCGCGACTACGCGGTGCCCGCCCCCGTCCTCGCGGAGACCGTCGTCCGCCACGAGGGCGGTACGCCCGGCGCGTCGAGCTCGGCCTCCGACGCCGGCAACCTCGGCGGCGCCCACCCCGACGCCTCCCCGTGGGCGGCGCTCGACGGCGACGTCTCCACCGCCTGGCGGCCCGCCGACGTCGTCGGCGGCGCGGGTGCGGCGGAGTGGCGGCTGACGACCGACCGGCCCTTCCTCGCCGCCGGCGTGACGATCACCCTGTCCGCCGACACCGCCGACGACGCCCCCGCCGAGGTCCGCCTCACCACCGACACCGGCACCATCACCCGGCCGCTGCGCGCCACCGCCGAGCCGCAGGACCTGCCGCTGCCCGCCGGTCGCACCAGCACCCTCACCGTGGGCGTCGACGCGGACACCGGCGCCGCGCTCGCGCTGGCCGAGGTGGCGCTGCCGGGGGTGACCGTCACCCGCACCCTCGTGACACCGGCCCCCGACGGCGAGGTCACCGCCTGGGTGTTCGACGCGCTCGGCCCGCACGGGGCGGCGTCGGGTTGCGTGACCGACGCCGCCGGCGACCCGCGCTGCGCCGCGGTCCTCGCCGCAGGCGCCGAGGAGGGTGCCGGTTTCGACCGCACGTTCACCGCGACCGCGGCGGGGGAGGCCGCGCTCGCGGTCACGGCCGCGCCGCGCCCGGGCCCGACCCTGGACGCCCTGCTCGCCGAGGCCGGCGGGGTCGGCGTCGGTGTCACCGCGAGCAGCACCGCGGTGACCGACCCCCGCGCGAGCGCGCTGGCGGCCGTCGACGGCGACCCGGCGACCGCCTGGCGGGCGGCCGCGGACGATGACGCACCCACCCTCACGCTCACCTGGCCCGAGCCGCGCACCGTCGACTCGCTGCGTGTGGTCACGACCCCGGGCCTGGCCGCGTCCTTCCCGACGGCGGTCACCCTCGCCGCGGGCGGGCTGCCGCGCACCCTCGACCTCGACGACGACGGCGCCGTCCGCTTCGCGCCGGTGACCACCGACCGGCTCGAGGTGTCCTTCGAGCTGCCGCTGGAGCTGCAGACCCTCGACCCCGCCACCCGCTTCGTCACGCCGCTGGGGGTCGGGGTCAGCGAGCTCGAGGTCGGCGGTGCGCCCGCCACGCTCGATGCCGCCGCCCGCGTCACCGTCCCGTGCGGGGAGGGCCCGGTGGTCACCGTGGACGGCGCGCCCCGCCGGACGACCGTGACGACGACCGTCGGTGCCCTGCGTGAGTTGCGGGCCCTCGACCTGGAGCTGTGCGACGGCGCCCCGGTGCCGCTGGCCGCGGGCGAGCACCGCCTGGTCGCCACCGGCACCGACGTGCTCGCCGTCCGCTCCGCGACGCTGACCGGCCCGGGTGCGCCCACCGCCCCGGGGAGTCGCGAGGCCGCCCGCGTGACCCGCTGGGACGCCGAGCACCGCGCCGTCGAGGTGGCCGCGCGGGACGAGGCCACGCTGCTCGTCGTCCCGGAGAACGCCAACCCCGGCTGGACGGCGTCGCTGGACGGCGCGGCCCTGGAGACCGTCGTCGTCGACGGCTGGCAGCAGGGCTACGTGCTGCCGCCCGGTGCGGCGGGGACGGTGTCGCTGGAGTTCGCGCCCGGGGCGGCCTACCGCGGCGCGCTGGCGGCCGGTGCCGGCGCGGTGGCGCTGCTCGCCGTGCTGGCGCTGCTGCCCGTCCGGCGCCCGCGGCCGGTCGAGGCGGGCCGGCGCACCCGCGGCGCGGTCGCCGTCGTCGGCGCGGCCGTGGTCGCCGGCACCGCCCTGGTCGGCGGCGTCGTCGGGCTGGGTCTGCTGGCGGCGGCGGTGCTGGTCGCCGGTGGCGTGGTCCGGGCGCGGCGGTCCGCCGTCCTGGGTGGGCTCGCGGCAGGGGCCGTGGCGGCCGCCGGCGTCCTGCTGTTCACCGTCCCCGCCGCCACCGGCACCGTCCGGCAGGTGCTCGCGGTGGCCGCGCTCGCGGCCGTGGCGGCCACCGTGCTGCCCGCTCCCGACCTCCGCCGGGCGGCCGGCCGGCTGCCCGGGCGCCGCCCGCGCTGAGCGGGCTCAGGGAGCGAGCGTCTGCGCCTCGTCCTCGTCGCGGGCGATCACCCGGTCGGCGGCGCGCACGGGCGGTCGGTCGGGGACGACCGAGCGCAGCCGTTCCACCAGCGGCCGCTCGACCAGCCGGTAGGACAGCGCGGCCACCGCGACGGACACGGCGAGCGTCCCGCCCAGCACCAGCGGGAGGGGGCTCTCGAACAGGTCCCAGAACGAGACCAGCAGCAGCATGTGGAACAGGAAGACGCCGTAGGAGATCTCGCCGGCCCAGTGCATCGGCCGGGAGGCGAGGAACCGGCGGGTGCGGCCCTCGGTCTGCTCGCCGAACACCAGGGGCAGCAGCGCCAGGCCGGCGATGCCGGTGTAGAGCACGTGCTTGACGACGACCTGGGCGCCGGTGAGGGGCTGGTCGAGCTCCACCGAGCCGGTCAGCGGACCCGACGCCACCCAGAACAGCGCCGCGGCGCCGGCCCAGCAGGTCCACGGGCTCGACGCGAGCACCTGCACCCGGCGGACCGCCGCGCCGTCGGGGGCGGAGACGGTCAGGACGGCGACGGTCATGCCGGCGGCGAACCACGACAGGTAGGCCGGCAGCCACAGCGTCAGGGAGCCGAGCACCAGCGGGTCGCTCGCCGCCCAGAGGCTCCACGCGAAGCCCAGCAGCGAGAGCACGCCGAGACCGGCGAACAGCCGGCGCGGCCGCCATCCGCCGCCGCCGGCCGCGACCAGGCCGCGGACCAGCAGCGGCAGCAGCAGGTAGAAGGCGACCTCGGTGCACAGGCTCCACGCGTGGTCGAGGCCCTCGGCGTGCCAGTCCCGCGCGTAGACCTGGGTCAGGGTGAGGAAGCGCAGCCAGTCACCGGCGGTGGCGCCCTGGTTGCCCGGCAGGAACAGCAGTGCCAGCGCGACGCACAGCCAGTACGCCGGGAGGATCCGCAGCGCCCGGCGCCAGAGGTAGGCCCCGGTCCGCGGGGCGGGGCGGCCCTCGGCGGCCGCCCGGAACAGCGGCTGGGACAGCAGGAAGCCCGAGAGGGTGAAGAACACCGCGACGCCGATGTCGAGCCGTGCCAGCGCATACCCGCCGAGGTCGGGCGTGTAGGACCCGGACCAGAACGCGGCGTGGGTGGTGACGACGGCGAGGGCGGCCAGCGCCCGCAGCCCGTTGAGGCAGGGGTAGCGCACCGCGGTCACGCCCCGCCCAGCGGCCGGGGCACGCCGACCGTCACCGCGCCCACGCACACCGGCACCTGCGGGTCGTCGACGCTCACCACGAGCTCCGCCACCGGCCCCTCGACCTGCAGGTAGAGGTCGTGCAGCCCGCCGCCGACCAGCGCGCCGCCGAGGGTGTCGCCGGCCTGCACCGTGATCGCGTTGCCCGCGCCGGCGATGTAGGCGACCTGCACGATCCACCGGCCCTCGGGCACCGGCCGCTGGAGCGGCACGGCCACCGGGCCGCCCGCGACCTGCCAGCCGCAGTCGGGCGCGGGCCCGGTCCCCGACGTGCTGACCGGGTCGACCGCGGCGAGCTGCCCGCGGCCCCGGTCGTCGAGCACCACCAGCTGGTAGCCGATCTCGCCGACCTGCAGGAAGTGCGGCTGGGCCGGCAGCCCCGACAGCACCACCGACGCTCGGTTCGCCGGCTCCAGCGCCGCCGGCAGGACCTCCTCGGGCACCGGGGTGTCGGCGAGGACGAGGGCCTGCTGGCCGCCCACCGAGGCGCGCGCCTCGGCCACGTAGTCGCGGGTGGCGTTCACCGACCAGAACTGCCCGAACCCGGCGGTGGAGAGGAACCAGCCGACGGCGAGCGCGCCGGCCACCGCGACCCCCAGGGCCGGGCGGGCGGACCCCCGCCCGGCGGCTCTCCCGGCGCCGCGGCGCGGGCGGTGCACGGCCGGGGCGCCGCGGACGGGCAGGAACGCCGCGGCCAGGCCCAGCGCCGCGACCAGCGCGAGGGTGGCCGGCGGGACCGTGCCCGTGGGCAGCCCGCCGACGACGTCGGCGCGGTCCGGGGACGCCGCCTCGCCGAGCAGCACGACGCCACCGGTCGCCACCGCCACCAGCCAGGCGCGCAGCGCGCCGCGGCGGAGGACGACGCTGCCGGCGACCACGGTCGCGACCACGGCCGCCGCGCCCCACACCAGCGCGTCCGGCGGCGCCGGGACCGCGAACGGCAGCGCCACGGGACGCCAGACCCACGGACCACCGACCAGCCCGGGCAGCACCGTCCGGGCCAGCTCGCCGGGCAGGCCGCCGGACGCGTCGCGGAAGACGGCGGTGTCGACGAGCGGGCCGGCGGAGACCAGGCTCCGCGCGACCAGCCCGACCACCACCCCGGTCGCCTGCGCCGCCCAGGCGACCGGCCCGGCGCCGAGCGCGCGCATCCTGTCCCGCGCGGAGCCGGCCGTCGCCCACAGGGCGGAGACCACCACCAGCAGCAGCGGGACCAGCAGCACCCACCCGGAGAACAGCAGCCCGACGGCGACGGCCAGCCCGCCGACCACTGCCGGCCCGGGCGCGCGGGTGCGCAGGTAGCGCACGTGCGCGCCCAGCGCGGTCAGCAGGACCAGCTGGAGCGGCAGCTGCACCAGCGCGGCGCTCCACCACAGCCCGCCGACGAGGGGCAGCGAGCTGGCCAGGTACACGGTGAAGGGCAGCAGCACGGCCGGCCGGCGCCCGAACAGGTCGACCAGCAGCCGGTAGAGCAGCAGGTCGACGACGAGCTGGCCGACCACCAGCAGGGCGACCAGCCCCGGCCACGAGTAGGGCGCGACCGAGGCGACGCCGCGGGCCAGCGCCGCCGCACCGGGCGGGCCGGGGACCTCGCCGGTCAGGCCGATGAGCTCGGCCGCGGCCAGGACGTCCTGTCGGGTGAGCCAGCCGCCGGCCGCCGTCCACGCGCGCGCCGCCAGGTGCACGGCCACGAGGACCGCGGCGACCGCCGGGACCAGGGCCTCCCGCTCGACGCTCAGCTGGAGGACCGCGCGCCGGGACGAGGCGGGCGGTGTCCCCCCGGCGGCCGGGCCTCCGGTGGGGGCGCCGACGTCCGCGGGTGCAGCCATGGAACTCCGATCCTGTGAGCGAGGTCTCGGAGAGGGTAAGCGGGGCAGGTTACCGGCCGGTAGCCCACCGGGGGAGGAGCCGGAGTCAGGCGCGGTGGGCGACCAGCTGGACCAGCACCTCGGTGGCGACGTCGGTGTCCTCGCCGAGCGCCGCGGCCTCCCCGCGCTCCACGCGGGCGAGCATGAGCTCGTTGAGCCCGCCGACGGCGGCCAGCACCAGCGCGCGGTCGACCGGGCGCACCTCGTCGGGGTGCCGCCGGGCCAGATCGGCGGCGACGCCGCAGATGAGCTCCACGTAGCGGTCGATGACCTGCCGCCGCAGCGCCAGCGCCGGCCGGCCGGCCGCCTGCACCTCGACCAGCGCCGCCCACGCCACCTCGGGGTTGGCAGCCAGTACCTCCAGGTAGGCCCGCACCGCCGTCCGCAGCCGGTCCCGCCACGGCAGGCCCGCCGCGGCGGCCCGCTCCTGGGCGGCCTGCACGGTGGCGAGCATCTTGTCGGTGGCACGGGTGTAGAGCTCGAGGAGGCAGTGCTCCTTGTCGCGGAAGTGCGCGTAGACGACGGTCTTGGACACCCGGCCCTCGCGGGCGATGTCGGAGATCGTCGTGGCGCGGTAGCCCTTGGCTGCCATGGAGGTGGCCAGCGCGAGCAGGATGCGCACCCGGCGGGCGGCGTCGTCCTCGGTGAGGTCGGCCGGCGAGACCAGGGCGTCCACGGGTGGATGCTACGGCCGCCGGACCGGCGGGACGGCCGGCGACACCGCCGCGCGGGCGGCACGGTGAGGCGGTTCACGGGCGCGGCCGGGAACACCCGGCGGCCGGGCGCTGTCGTCACCGGGGTGACGCCCCCGACGCCCGCCCGTGCGCCGCTGCGCGCCTACGCCGTCTGGCTCACGGCGCTGGCCGCCTACGTCGTCGCCGTCTTCCACCGCGCCTCGCTGGGCGTCGCGGGCGTGGAGGCCCAGGAGCGGTTCTCCGCCGGCGCCTCGGCGGTCTCGCTGTTCCTCGTGCTCCAGCTGGCCGTCTACGCCGGGCTGCAGGTGCCGGTCGGGGTGGCGCTGGACCGGTTCGGCTCGCGCCGGCTGCTGCTCGCCGGCGGCCTGACGATGGCCGCGGGCCAGCTGGTGCTGGCGCTGGCCACCGACGTCCCCACCGCCGTCGCCGCGCGGGTGCTGGTCGGCGCCGGTGACGCGATGACCTTCATCAGCGTGCTGCGGGTGGTCGGCTTCTGGTTCCCCGGGCCCACCGTCCCGCTGGTCACCCAGCTCACCGGCATCCTCGGCCAGGTCGGCCAGATCCTGGCGGCCTATCCGCTGGTGGCGCTGCTGCACGCCGCCGGCTGGCAGAGCACGTTCGTCGGTGCCGCGGCGGCCGGGGTGCTCGTCGCCGTCCTGGTGCTCACCACGCTGCGCGACGCCCCGCCCGGGACGCCGCCGCCCGGCGCCGCGGGGCTGGCCGAGGTGCGCCGCAGCCTGACGCTCACCTGGCGCGAGCCCGGCACCCGGATCGGCCTCTACACGCACCTGGTGACCCAGTTCTCCGGCACCGTGTTCGCGCTGCTGTGGGGCTATCCCTTCCTCGTCGTCGGCCAGGGTCTCTCCCCGGCGACGGCGGCCGGGCTGCTCAGCCTGCTGGTGGTCGTCGGCATGGCCGTCGGGCCGCTGCTGGGCCGGCTGTGCGGGCGGTGGCCGCTGCGGCGCTCGGTCCTGGTGCTCACCATCCTCGGCCTGACGGCGACCACCTGGACGGTGGTCCTGCTGTGGCCCGGCCGCGCGCCGCTGTGGCTGCTGGCCGTGCTGGTCGTCGTCCTCGGCACCAACGGCCCCGGCTCGATGATCGGCTTCGACTTCGCCCGGACCTGGAACCCCGCCGAGCGGCACGGCAGCGCCAGCGGCGTGGTCAACGTCGGCGGGTTCGTGGCCTCGCTGCTGACCATCCTGGCCATCGGGGCGGTCCTCGACCTGCTCACCCCTGGCGCCTCGACCGCCTACGACCTGGACGCGTTCCGCGCCGCGTTCGCCGTCCAGTACCTGTTCTGGGCGATCGGCCTGGTCGGCGTGCTGCGCCACCGGGGGGTGCTGCGCGCGCGGCTGGCCCGCGACGGCGTGGTCCTCGCGCCGCTGCGCGTCGCGGTCTCCGCCCGGCTGCGCGGGTCGTCGGCCTACCGCTGACGCCTCGCGCCCGGGAGTCGGTCCCGGCACGATCACCGCATGGACGTCGTGGTCGGACTGGACAGCGGGACGACGGCCACCAAGGCGGTGACCGCGGGCACCGACGGACGGGTCCGCGACCTGGTCAGCGTCGGCTACCCGCTGTCGGTGCCCGCGCCCGGCCGCGCCGAGCTCGACGCGCGGCGCCTGGCCGACGCCGCCGTCCGGGCGCTGGCCGCCGTGAGCGCCGCCGCCCGGGACCGCGGTGACCGGGTCGTCGGGATCTGCCTGTCGGCGGCGATGCACGGCCTGGTCCCCATGGACGACGACGGCCGGCCGCTGGGCCCGGTGGTGACCTGGGCCGACGCGCGCGCCGCCGGGTTCGCCGACGCGCTGCGCGCCGACGGCCGGGCGCCGGGGCTGCACGAGCGCACCGGCACGCCGGTGCACGCGATGTCCCCGCTGCTCAAGCTGGCCTGGCTGCGCGCCGACGACGCCGACCGGCTGGCCGCGGTGCCGCGCTGGGGCGGGGTGAAGGAGCTCGTCGTCGCGGCGCTGCACGGCGGGCCGCAGGTGCTCGACCGCGCGTGCGCCTCGGCGACCGGCCTCTACGGCATCCGCACCGGCTCCTGGGACCCCGAGGCGCTGCAGGTCGCCGGCGTGCGCGCCGACCAGCTGGGGGAGGTGCTGCCGACGACGGCGGTGCTGCCGGGCCTGCGCCCGGAGGTGGCCGCGGCGACCGGGCTGCCCGGGGACACCCCGGTGGTCGTCGGCGCCTCCGACGGCGTGCTGGCCAACCTCGGCATCGGCGCGGTCCGCCCGTCGGTGGCGGCGGTGTCGCTGGGCACCAGCGGCGCCATGCGGGTCGTCGTGCCCGAGCCCACGGCCGACCCCGCGCACCGGTTGTTCTGCTACGCGCTCACCGACGACCACTGGGTGGTCGGCGGGGCGGTGAACAACGGCGGGTCGGTGGTGCGCTGGGCGGCGCAGGCGCTGGCCGCGGGGGAGGGGCCGGCGCTGGAGGGCGAGGACGCCGACGCCCTCGACGCCCGGCTGCTGGCCGAGGCCGAGGAGGTGCCGGCGGGCAGCGCGGGCCTGCTGTGCCTGCCCTACCTGCTCGGCGAGCGGGCGCCGTGGTGGCGCTCCGGGCTGCGCGGCGCCTACGTCGGCCTGCGCCGTGAGCACCGCCGGGCGCACCTCGTCCGGGCCGCGGTCGAGGGGGTGTGCCAGCAGCTCGCACTGGTGCGGGACGCGTTCTCGGCCACCGGCCTGCCGGTCACCGAGGTGCGCGCGACCGGCGGCGCGGTGGCCTCGTCGCTGTGGGTGCGGACGCTGGCCGCCGCGCTCGACCTGCCCGTCCGGGTGGCCGACTCGCCCGAGGGCACCGGCCTGGGCGCGTCCCTGCTGGGCCTGCACGCGCTCGGCGCGCTGCCCGACCTCGACGAGGCGACCGCGCTCATCGGCGTCTCCGACCCCGTGGAGCCCGACCCGGCTGCGGCGGACCTCTACCGCCGGACGCGCCCGCTGGTCGAGCGGTCCACCCGCGCGCTGGCCGACGTCCTCACCACGCTCGACACCCTCGACGACACCCCGACGGACCACCCCGTCTGACCCAGGAGGGAACCGCCATGCCCGAGGTCGAACCGGCACTGGGGGCCGGCCCGCTGCTGCTCATCGCCGCCGCCGCGGTGGCCGTCCTGCTGTTCCTCATCATGAAGCTCAAACTGCACGCCTTCCTGGCGCTGATCCTGGTCAGCCTGCTGACGGCGCTGGCCACCCGGATCCCGCTCGAGGACGTCGTCACCACCCTGACCGAGGGGTTCGGCGGCACGCTGGCCAACGTCGCCCTGCTGGTCGGCCTGGGCGCGATGCTCGGCCGGCTGCTCGAGCACAGCGGCGGCGCGCAGGTGCTCGCCGACAGCCTCATCGGCCGGTTCGGCGAGAAGCGCGCACCGCTGGCCCTGGGCGTGGCCGCGCTGCTGTTCGGCTTCCCGATCTTCTTCGACGCCGGGCTGGTCGTCTTCCTGCCGATCGTGTTCACCGTCGCCCGCCGCCTCGGGGGCTCGCTGCTCACCTACGGCCTGCCGGTCGCCGGCGCCTTCGCGGTCATGCACGCCTTCGTCCCGCCGCACCCCGGGCCGGTCGCGGCTGCCGAGCTCGTCGGCGCCGACATCGGCCTGACCCTGGTGTTCGGGTTGCTCATCGGCCTGCCCACCTGGTACCTCGGCGGCTACCTGTTCGGCCTGTGGGCCGGCCGGCGGTACGACATCGCGGTGCCGCCCGCCGAGGACGAGCCTGACGCCCCGGTCGCTCCCGAGCCGACTGTCGCCGGCACGGCGCCGGGGACGGCGGGCGCCTCGGGCGGGCGGCGCACGGAGACCGCGACCCGGCCGGCCCCGCCCGGGTTCGGGACCGTCGTGGGCATCCTGCTGCTGCCGCTGGTGCTGATCTTCCTCAACACCGGGCTGACCACGCTGGCCGCCGCGGGCGCGGTGGACGAGGCCTCGTTCGTCGTCCGGGCCGGCCAGCTGCTCGGTGCCACCCCGGTCGCGCTGCTCATCACCGTGCTGGTGGCGATCGTGGTCCTCGGCCGGCGGCGCGGGGAGAGCGGCGCCCAGGTCGAGTCGATCGTCAACAGCGCCCTGGGTCCGGTCTGCGCGATCATCCTCATCACCGGCGCCGGCGGCATGTTCGGCGGCGTCCTGCGGGCCAGCGGGATCGGCACGGCGCTGGCCGACGTCCTCGGTGACATCGGCCTGCCGGTGATCGTGGCCGCGTTCGTCGTCTCCGTCCTGCTGCGGGTCGCGCAGGGGTCGGCGACGGTCGCCCTCACCACCACGGCCGGCCTCCTGGCGCCGGTGGTCGAGGCCTCCGACGGGCTGTCCTCGATCGACCTGGCCCTGATCGTCATCGCGATCGCGGCCGGCGCCACCGTGCTCTCCCACGTCAACGACTCGGGCTTCTGGCTGGTCAGCCGGTTCTTCCGGATGGACGAGAAGACGACGCTGAAGACGTGGACGGTGATGGAGACGCTGCTCGGGTCGATCGGGTTCGCGCTGGCGTTCCTGCTCAGCCTGTTCCTGTAGCCCCGCTCGGGGTCCGTGGCGCCGCTCCTGGCGCGGACGGCGCCGTTCCGCGCCAGGATGGCGACCTGACCGCGAGCGGAGGTGCGACATGAGGGGTGCGGCGCGGGCCGCGGTGGCCGGACTGGGCGCGGTGGCGGCGGTGGCCGCCCGGGACCTGCTGCAGCGGGAGCACACCGTGCTGCGCAACTTCCCGGTCATCGGGCACGCGCGCTACCTGCTGGAGGCCCTGGGCCCGGAGCTGCGGCAGTACCTGGTCGCCGGCAACAACGAGGAGCGGCCCTTCACGCGCGACCAGCGCCGGTGGGTGTACGCCTCGGCCAAGGGGGAGAACAACTACTTCGGCTTCGGCACCGACAACGACCTCGAGTACACCGCCGGCTACCCGGTCATCAACCACCGCACCTTCGGCCGCGCCGTGCCGCCGTCGCACCCGCACTCGGCCGCCGACGTCGCGCTGCCCTCGGCCAAGGTGCTCGGCGGCCCGCGCGGACGGCGGCAGGCCTTCCGGCCGCCGTCGGTGGTCAACGTGTCGGCGATGAGCTTCGGGTCGCTGTCCGGGGCGGCGGTCGAGGCGCTCAACCGCGGCGCGGCGCTCGCGGGGTGCATGCACAACACGGGAGAGGGCGGCTTGTCGGTGCACCACCGCCACGGCGGCGAGCTGGTGTTCCAGATCGGCACCGCCTACTTCGGGTGCCGGGACGAGCGCGGCCGCTTCGACCTGCAGCGACTGCGGGACCTGGTGGCGGGGGCCCCGGTGCGGGCGCTGGAGGTCAAGCTCAGCCAGGGCGCCAAGCCCGGCCTCGGCGGGGTGCTGCCGGGGGCCAAGGTGTCGGCCGAGATCGCCGCGGCCCGCGGGGTGCCGGAGGGGGTCGACTGCGTCAGCCCCTCCCGGCACGCGGAGTTCACCGACACCGACAGCCTGCTCGACTGGGTGGAGCTGCTCGCGGCCGAGACCGGGCTGCCGGTGGGGATCAAGTCCGCCGTCGGCGACATGGCCTTCTGGGACGAGCTCACCGAGCTCATGGCCACCACCGGCCGCGGGGTGGACTTCGTGACCGTCGACGGCGGCGAGGGCGGCACCGGCGCCGCGCCGCTGATCTTCACCGACTCGGTGTCGCTGCCGTTCCAGCTCGGGTTCGCCCGGGTGTACTCGACCTTCGCCCGGCGCGGCCTCACCGACCAGGTGACCTTCGTCGGCGCCGGCAAGCTCGGCCTGCCCGACAACGCGGTCGTGGCCTTCGCCCTCGGCTGCGACATGGTGAACATCGCCCGCGAGGCGATGCTGGCCATCGGCTGCATCCAGGCGCAGAAGTGTCACACCGACACCTGCCCGACCGGGGTGGCCACCCAGAACGCCTGGCTCGCCCACGGCCTGGACCCGGCGCTGAAGTCGGTGCGGCTGGCCAACTACGTCGCCACCCTGCGGCGGGACCTGCTCAAGGTGGCCGAGGCGTGCGGCGTCGAGCACCCGGGGCTGATCGACACCTCGTCGGTGGAGGTGCTCACCGGGCGGTCGGCGTCGACCCCGCTGGCCGAGGTCTACGGCTACGAGCCCGGCTGGGGCCTGCCCTCGGCGGCCGACCGCGCGGAGATCGTCGCGCTCATGACCGCCGAGGCGCCCCAGGGCGGGACGGCGCCCCCCTCGGAGGACGCCGTCCGCTGAGCAGAGGCATGGGAAGCTCTCCCCACGTCCTGCGCCGCAGGACGTGGGGAGAGCCTCCTATGCCTCGCCGCGGAGGAGCTGCTCGAAGTCGGGGACGTCGGCGAAGGGGTCGACCGGGCGGGCCGTGGCCGGCCGGCCGGTGACGACGTCGGCCAGCTCGCCCGCCGCACGGGTGATCCGCGCCGCCAGCTCCCCGCTGACGCCGTCGCCGCCGGCCCAGTCCTCGCTCGCCGCGAACACCGCCGTCGGCACGGTCACCGCCCGCAGGTAGGCGAACAGCGGCCGCATCGCGTGCTCGAGCACCAGCGAGTGCCGCGCGGTGCCGGCGGTGGCGCCCAGCAGCACCGGCTTCCCGGTCAGCGCGTCCTTCTCCAGCACGTCGGCGAAGGACTTGAACAGCCCGCTGTAGGAGGCGGTGAACACCGGGGTCACCGCGATCACCGCGTCGGCGCCGGTGACCGTGTCGATCGCCGCGCGCAGCGCCGAGTTGGGGAAGCCGGTGACGAAGGCGTCGGCCAGGTCGCGGGCGTGCTCGCGCAGCTCCACGACCTCGACGACGGCGTCCTCGCCCCGCTCGCGCAGCGCGTCGACGGTGGCGGCGGTCAGCCGGTCGGCCAGCAGCCGGGTCGACGACGGCGTCGACAGGCCAGCGCTGACGACGGCGAGGGTGCGGGTGGTCATGCGGAGACCTCCTCCTGGACCTGGCCGGTGACGTCGTCACCCGCGGCGTACACGGTGGAGTCCTGCGCGCCGCCGCGGGCGGCGACCAGCGACGCGTGGGTGGGCGCGTCGGGCACGTGCGCGGGCTTGAGCGCGGCGAACTCGCGGCGCAGCACCGGCACGACCTCCTCGCCGAGGATGTCGAGCTGCTCGAGGACGGTCTTCAGCGGCAGCCCGGCGTGGTCGATGAGGAACAGCTGCCGCTGGTAGTCGCCGACGTAGTCGCGGAAGCCGAGGGTCCGCTCGATGACCTGCTGCGGGGAGCCGACGGTCAGCGGCGTCTCGCGGGAGAAGTCCTCGAGGGAGGGGCCGTGGCCGTAGACCGGCGCGTTGTCGAAGTAGGGCCGGAACTCGTCCACCGCGTCCTGCGAGTTCTTGCGCATGAACACCTGACCGCCGAGGCCGACGATCGCCTGGTCGGCGGCGCCGTGGCCGTGGTGCTCGAAGCGGCGGCGGTAGAACTCCACCATCCGCTGGGTGTGCTCCTTCGGCCAGAAGATGTGGTTGTGGAAGAAGCCGTCGCCGTAGTACGCGGCCTGCTCGGCGATCTGCGGGCTGCGGATCGAGCCGTGCCACACGAACGGCGGGACGCCGTCCAGCGGGCGCGGCGTCGAGGTGAAGCCCTGCAGTGGGGTGCGGAACCGCCCCTGCCAGTCGACGACGTCCTCGTCCCACAGCCGGCGCAGCAGCGCGTAGTTCTCCACCGCCAGCGGCAGCCCGTCGCGGATGTCCTGGCCGAACCAGGGGTAGACCGGGCCGGTGTTGCCGCGGCCCATCATCAGGTCGACGCGGCCGCCGGCCAGGTGCTGCAGCATCGCGTAGTCCTCGGCGATCTTCACCGGGTCGTTCGTGGTGATCAGGGTGGTCGCCGTCGACAGCTGCAGCCGCGAGGTCTGCGCCGCGACGTAGGCGAGGGTCGTCGTCGGCGACGAGGAGAAGAACGGCGGGTTGTGGTGCTCGCCGAGGGCGAAGACGTCCAGGCCGACCTCCTCGGCCTTCTTCGCGATCGTGACGATCGCCCGGATCCGCTCCGCCTCGCTCGGCGTGCGGCCCGTCGTGGGATCGGTCGTGATGTCGCTGACCGAGAAGACGCCGAACTGCATCTCGTGCTCCATGTGGTTGAGAGTGCAACTATCGCTACGGCCCGTCCAACCGCGGTGCCCTCTCGTCCATTCCCAGGGTCTCGTGACCGTGCTGAGATGCTGTGACTGCGCTCGGTGATGGATCCGGCACGTCCCGGCGATCCCACTCCGGCGGGCCCCGCGCCCCCCTGTCGGCGCCCGGCCGGTGGGTATCCGGGGTGGGATCGTGATCACCCCGACGGCCGGCCGGGGAGTCCGGACCGGCACGGCGGACCGAGGGGGACCGGGATGTCGCAGCGGGCAGGGGGAGGCGCTCAGACCGGAGCGCCGGGGGACGGTACCGGAGGGCGGCCGCCGTCGGGCGGCCTCGACGGCCTGCTGGGGACCGGGCCGGTGTTCACCGGGGCGGTCCGCGGCTACGACCGCGCACAGGTCGACGACTACGTGAACTGGGCGGAGACCGAGGTCCTCGTCCTGCGCCGGGAGAACGACCACCTGCTCAGCCGCTACGCCGCCGCCTCGGCCGAGCTGCAGAACGCCCGGCGCCGGCTGGCCGCGCTCGTCCGCGAGCGGCAGTCGCTGCCGGGGCCGGACGAGGCGCGAGAACTGGTCCGCCGGGCCGAGGCCGAGGCCGCAGCCCGGACCGCCGCCGCCGAGGAGGAGGCGCGGCGCGTGGTCGAGGAGGCCCGCACCGAGGCCGAGGCACGGCTGGGCGGGGTCGCCGAGATGCGCGAGGCGGTCATCGCCCTGCGCGAGCAGACCCGCAGCGAGGCCGCGGCGGTGCTCGAGGCGGCCCGCCGCGAGGCTGCGGAGCTGGGCCGGGCGGCGGCCGAGGAGCGCGCCCGGCTGGACCGCGCGGCGGCCGCGGTGCGCGAGCGCCTGGACCGGGAGGCGGCCGAGCGCCGGCGGGTCGCCGAGGCCGAGCTCGCGCCGCTGCGCGACGAGCGCGACCAGGCGCGCGAGTGGCTGCTCGGGTTGACCGGGCAGATCGACCGGGCGCTCGCGGTGATCACCGGCGTGCTGCCCGACGACGTCCCCGTCCTCGCCGAGCGTCGTGAGGCGGCAGAGACCGTCGGAGAGGCCACCGCGGGCGCCGCGCGGGAGCCGGTCGCCGCTGCCGATGCGTCGCAGGTCACTGTGTTGCGCGACACGGACCGGCCCCAGGTCGCCGCGGCCTCCTGACCAGCAGCGACACTGGCGCGGCCAGTGGCCCGGAGGACCGGCGGGTCACAGCCGTCCCGCCCGTCCCTCCGGCCCCGTGTTGTCACGGACCGGTAACGGTGTCTACGGTGGCGGGCGTCCGGTCGGTCGTCTCTCCCCGTCCGGGGAGCCTGACCGGACGCCGCCGAGTCGTGTCCGCACCCGCGGACGCGAGCCGGGGACCCACCGCAGTACTGGGGTGAATCGCACCCGTCGAGCTCTGCTCGCGGGGGCGTAGGGCTGCTTCCCGCCCGAACCCGTCAGCTAACTCGGTAGGCGGCTCACGGAAGAAACGGAGAGCCTCCGCATGCCCCGCCTCCGGGCCCCCGCGGCCCGCAGGTGCAGCCGCCCGCGCGCGCAGCGCGGTCCCGCGTCCTCCTGACGCCGGCTCGACCCTGCCCTGCCGCGCCCGGCGCCGACCGCGGCCGCCGGAGACCTCCCGACCAGACACGCCGTAGACCCGCGCTGCGTGCGCGTGCCCATGACCCGGGCCGCCGCGCGCCCTCTCCCTCGGAGCGCCCACCCGCATGTTCAGCCGTACCCGTCGCACCGCCGCCGACACCCCCGTCGCCGAGACCCCCGACACCGACGCCCTCGAGACCGCCGTCCTCGAGGTGGACGACGAGACCCCCGCCCCCGGCCGCGCGCGCCGCGGTGGCCTGCTGGGCTCCCGCCGCCCGGCCCTGCTGCTCGGCACCGCCGCCGCCGGCGCGCTCCTGGTCGGGGTGCTCTCCGGCACCGGCCCCGCCGCCACCGGCGGTGCCGAGGCCGACACCGCCAGCGCCTCGGTGGGCGTGGCCGAGGCGCTCGGCCTCGCGGAGCAGGGCACCGACGGCGCCGTCGAGGACGGTGACCTCGCGCCGCTGGAGGAGCTCGCCGCCTCCCGCACCGAGCGCACCGCGATCGACGCCGCCGCCGTCCAGGCCCAGGCCGCGGCCGACCAGGCCGAGCGCGACCGCGTCGCCGCCGAGGAGGCCGCCCGCATCGCCGCCGAGGAGGAGGCCGCGCGCGCCGCCGCCGAGGCGCAGGCCGCTGCCGAGGCGCAGGCCGCTGCCGAGGCGCAGGCCGCTGCCGAGGCCGAGGCCGCCGCCGCGGAGGCCGCCGCTGCCGCCGAGGCCGCCGAGGCCCAGGCCGCCGAGTCCGCCGCGGCTCCGGCGCCGAGCAGCTCCAGCTCCGAGAGCCGCGGGTCGTTCAAGGACTACGCGCTCGGCCTCGTCGGCGCCGAGCAGTTCTCCTGCCTCGAGAAGCTCTGGGGCAAGGAGAGCAACTGGAACCCCAACGCGCAGAACCCGACCAGCACCGCCTACGGGATCGCGCAGTTCCTCGACTCCACCTGGGCCAGCACCGGCATCGCGAAGACCTCCGACGGCTACCGCCAGATCGACGCCGGCCTGGTCTACATCAACGAGCGCTACGGCTCGCCCTGCGAGGCCTGGGCCCACTCGCAGGCCACCGGCTGGTACTAGGAGGACCCCGCTGCCCCCCGCGCCTCGCACGCTCGGCGCGGGACCCTGCAGCGGAGCCGTTCCAGCACGTCACCTCGGGAGGGCCGGTGACCAGGGTGGTGCCCGCGGGCTTCGTCCGCGCGCACACCCAGGTCCGCCGGCCCTCCCTCGTCCCCGAGGTCCGGCTGCACGTCGCCGACGACGTCGTCGCCCTGTGGGAGGCGATGGAGACCGCGGGGGGCGCCGGTGAGGAGCCGCCGTTCTGGGCCGCGGCCTGGCCCGGTGGGCAGGCCCTGGCCCGCGCCGTGCTCGACGGCGCCGTCCCGGTGGCCGGTCGCCGCGTCCTCGACCTCGGGTCGGGCAGCGGCCTGGTCGCCGTCGCGGCCGTCCTCGCCGGTGCCCGGCACGTGCTCGCCAGCGACGTCGACCCGTTCTCGCGGACCGCGGTCGGCGTCAACGCCGTCCTCAACGGCGTGCGCGGCATCAGCGTGATCGGCGACGTCCTGCACCGCGAGCCGCCCGACGTCGACGTCGTCCTGGCCGGGGACGTCTGCTACGACCGCGTGATGACCGGGCGGGTGCTGCCGTTCCTCGACCGGGCGCGCGCCCGCGGTGCCGAGGTGTTCGTCGGGGACCCCGGCCGCCCGTACCTGCCGCACGAGCGGCTCGAGCCGGTCACCGTGCTCGACGTGCCCGAGACCGAGGGCCCGGGCCTGCGCCGCACGACGGTGTGGCGACTGCCCTGAGCGCCCCGCGGTCGTGGGTAGGGTCGCCGCCGTGGCCGCACCGCTCCCCGTCGCCCCCGGCGGCGGCCGCGGGCGCCGGGCCCGCCGCCCCTCCGGCGACGACCGGGAGCGGGCCATCCTCACCACCGCCGAGGAGCTGCTCGGGCAGCGCCCGCTGGCCGACATCTCCGTCGACGACCTGGCGCGCGGGGCAGGCATCTCCCGGCCCACCTTCTACTTCTACTTCCCGTCCAAGGACGCCGTCGTCCTCGCGCTGCTCGACCGGGTGGTGGGGGAGGCCCGCGCGTCCCGCTCGGCGGCGCTGCGCCGCGCCGGCGACGACGTCCGCGCCGGTTGGCGGGGCGCGCTCGAGGCGGTCCGCGACACCTTCGCCGCGCACCACGCCCTCACCACCGCGGCGGCCTCGCTGTTCGCCACCAGCGCCGAGGCCCGCGCGCTGTGGTCGGAGGTCATGGAGCAGTTCGTCGCCGAGACCGCCGCGGCCATCGACGCCGAGCGGGCCCGCGGCGCCGCCCCGCCCGGCCCACCGGCCCGCGACCTCGCCGTGGCGCTCAACTGGATGAACGAGCGGGTCATCCACGTGACCGCCACCGGGCAGGCGCCGGTGCTGGGCGAGGCCGACCTGGTCGACGTGTTGCTCACCGTGTGGCTGCGCACCGTCTACGGCGGCGACGGGCCGGGGGCCGCCCCCGCCTGACCGACACGCCGTCGACGTACTCGACACGGTGTCGAGTAGTGTCGCCCAGGTCACCCCGGCTCCGACAGGGAGAGTCATGACCGAGACCAGTCCCGCCCGCCACGTCGACGTGCTGATCGTCGGCGCGGGCCTGTCGGGCATCGGCGCGGCCTGCCACCTGCAGCGCGAGGTCCCCGGCAAGAGCTACGCCGTCCTCGAGGCCCGCGAGGCCATCGGCGGCACCTGGGACCTGTTCCGCTACCCGGGCGTGCGCTCGGACTCGGACATGTTCACCCTGGGCTACTCCTTCCGGCCGTGGACCGACCCGAAGGCCATCGCCGACGGGCCCTCGATCCGCGAGTACGTCCGCGACACCGCGCGCGAGTACGGCGTCGACGAGCACATCCGCTTCCGCACCCGGGTGCTCGCCGCGTCCTGGTCCACCGAGGACTCGCTGTGGACGGTCACCGCCGAGCGCACCGACACCGGCGAGACCGAGACGTGGACCTGCTCGTGGCTGTCGGTGTGCTCCGGCTACTACCGCTACGACCAGGGGTACCGCCCCGAGTTCCCCGGCGAGGAGCGCTTCGGCGGGCAGGTCGTGCACCCGCAGCACTGGCCCGAGGACCTCGACTGGGCCGGCAAGCGCGTCGTCGTCATCGGCAGCGGCGCCACCGCCGTCACCCTGGTGCCGAGCCTGGCCGCCGAGGCCGCGCACGTGACGATGCTGCAGCGCACCCCCACCTACGTCGTGAGCCTGCCCGGCCGCGACGCGCTCGCCGAGAAGCTGCGCCGCCGGCTGCCCGACCGCGTCGTCTACCCGGTGGTGCGGTGGAAGAACGTGCTGGTCTCCATGGCCTCCTTCCAGCTCAGCCGGCGCCGGCCCGAGCTGATGAAGCGCATCCTCGCGAAGGCGGCGGCCAAGGAGCTGCCCGAGACCGTCGACGTGGGCACCCACTTCAACCCGCCCTACGACCCGTGGGACCAGCGGCTGTGCGTCGTCCCCGACGGCGACCTGTTCCGTGCGTTGCGCGCCGGCAAGGCGTCGATCGTCACCGACCGGATCGCCGGCTTCGACGAGACCGGCATCGCCCTGGAGTCGGGGGAGCACCTCGACGCCGAGGTCGTCGTCACCGCCACCGGCCTGAACCTGCTGCCCATCGGCGGGATGCAGCTGAGCGTGGACGGCGAGGACGTCGACCTGTCGCGCACCGTGTCCTACAAGGGCTTCATGGTCTCCGGTGTGCCGAACTTCGCCATGACCATCGGCTACACCAACGCCTCCTGGACGCTGAAGGCCGACCTGGTCGCCCGCTACGTCTGCCGGCTGCTCGCCCACCTCGACCGCAACGGCTACGCCGCGGCCACCCCGCTGGCCCCGGCCGAGGGCGGTGCCGCGCCGATCATCGGCCTGTCGGCCGGTTACGTGCAGCGCAGCATCGCGGCGCTGCCGAAGCAGGGCGCCCGGGCGCCGTGGAAGCTGTACCAGAACTACGTCCGCGACGTGCTGCTCATGCGCCGCGGGCCGGTCGAGGACGAGGGGATCCGGTTCACCCGCCCGGTCCGCGAGCCCGCCACGGCGGGCGTCGGCGGGGTGGCGGCGTGATGCGGCCCTACGACTTCACCGGCACGGCCGTCGTCACCGGCGCGGCCAGCGGCATCGGCGCCGCGCTCGCGCCGGCGCTGGCCGCCCGCGGCAACGACCTGGTGCTGCTCGACCGCGACGCCGAGCGGCTCGACGGCGTGGCCGCGTCGCTGCGGGCGGCCCACCCCGCCCGGTCGATCGACACCGTCGTCGCCGACCTCGCCGACGCCGCACAGTTGCGCGCGGCCGCCGAGGCGGTCGTCGCCGGCCACCCCGGGACGACGCTGCTGGTCAACAACGCCGGCGTGGCGCTGGGCGGGCGCTTCGACCAGGTGACCCTCGAGGAGTTCGATTGGGTCCTGGACGTCAACTTCCGCGCCGCCGTCCGGCTCACCCACGCCCTGCTGCCCACGCTCAAGGCGCACCCCGGGTCGCACCTGGTCAACGTGTCGAGCATCTTCGGGATCATGGCGCCGGCCGGGCAGGCGGCGTACTCGTCGAGCAAGTTCGCCATCCGCGGCTTCACCGAGGTCCTGCGGCACGAGCTGGCCGAGGACGGCGTCGGCGTGACCAGCGTGCACCCCGGCGGCATCGCCACCCGCATCGCCGAGACCGCCCGGGTCGGCAGCGGCGTGGACCCCGCGGAGGCCGAGCAGGGCAAGCGCGACTTCGCGAAGTTCCTGCGCTACCCGGCCGACCGGGCCGCCGCCCGCATCGTCACGGCGATCGAGCGGCGCCGTCCCCGGCTGCTCATCGGCGCCAGCGCCGCCGTCCCCGACGTCCTGGTGCGATTGGCGCCCGGCTCCTACGGCCGGCTCCTCGCCGGGGCGACCCGGCTGGCGGAGAAGCGCCGCGCCTGAGGGCGCGGGCCGGTCGATGGCGGTCCACGTCGGCACGTCGGGCTGGAGCTACGACCACTGGGACGGCGTCCTCTACCCACCGGGGACGCCGCCCCGCGACCGGCTGGCCCACTACGTCGCCCGCTTCGGCACCGTCGAGCTCAACGCCAGCTTCTACCGCTGGCCGCGGAACGCGACGTTCGCCTCGTGGCGGCGGCGGCTGCCCGAGGGCTTCCAGCTGTCGGTCAAGGCGCCGCGCGGGCTGACCCACGCCAAGCGGCTGTTCGCGCCCGAGGCGTGGGTCGAGCGGATGACCGCGGCCTGGCACGAGCTCGGCCCGCGCCGGGCGGTGCTGCTGGTGCAGCTGCACCCGGCCGCCGCCCGCGACGACGCCCGGCTCGACTTCTTCCTGTCGCGGCTGCCGGACTGGATGCGGGTCGCCGTCGAGTTCCGCCACCCCAGCTGGCACGACGACGGGGTGTTCGCCCTGCTCGAGCGGCACGGCGCCGCCTACTGCGTGATGAGCGGTGCGGGCCTGCCGTGCGTGCTGCGGGCGACCGCGCCGTTCGTCTACGTGCGGCTGCACGGCCCCGACCCCGCGCACCTGTACGCCGGCTCCTACCCCGACGCCGACCTGCGCTGGTGGGCCGACCGGATCGGGGAGTGGGCGGGGCAGGGCCGCGACGTCTACGCGTACTTCAACAACGACGGCCACGGTCACGCCGTGCGCAACGCGGAGACGCTGCGGGCGTTCGTCGGCTGAGCGGCCCCGGCCTCCGGACGCCAGACTGGTCCGGGCCCCGCCGAACCCGCGGCGGGCCGGGCCGGGGGAGGCGGAGGGTGAGCGAGTCCGAGGACAGGCCCCGCGACAGCGGGCTGGTGGCGCGCTCGGTCGAGGAGTTCGTCGCCCAGCTGCGCGGCTTCACCGACCGGGCCACCCGGCTGGCCGCCGGCGCCGTCCCGTCGGGGCTGTCGCTGCCGCGGCTGCCCTCGCCGCCCGGGGCGATGTCGGCCGCCCAGGTGCGGTCGATCGCCGCGTCGGTGAAGGCCCAGCGGCAGCTCATCGAGGGCCTGATCGGGCAGCTGCAGGCCTTCGACGAGCAGCTCGCCGTGTTCGAGCGGATCCTCGACCCGCTGGTCGAGTGGAGCTCCACCTGGGCCCGGCTGGAGGAGTCCTTCGCCGACGTGGTCCGCCGCTCGCCGGGAGACCGGGAGCCACCCGCCTGACCCCGGTCACTGCATGATCATGCGTGGTCGTGCATAATCTTCGACGTGTCCAAGGTGCTCACGTCCCTGCCCGTCGGTGAACGCGTCGGGATCGCCTTCTCCGGCGGTCTCGACACCTCCGTGGCGGTGGCCTGGATGCGCGACAAGGGCGCCGTGCCCTGCACCTACACCGCCGACATCGGCCAGTACGACGAGCCCGACATCGGCTCGGTGCCCGACCGGGCCGCCGCCTACGGCGCCGAGATCGCCCGGCTGGTCGACTGCCAGGCGGCGCTGGTCGAGGAGGGGCTGGCGGCGCTGACCTGCGGGGCCTTCCACATCCGCTCCGGCGGGCGCAGCTACTTCAACACCACGCCGCTGGGCCGCGCGGTCACCGGCACGCTGCTGGTCCGGGCCATGCTCGAGGACGGCGTCGGGATCTGGGGCGACGGCTCCACCTTCAAGGGCAACGACATCGAGCGCTTCTACCGCTACGGCCTGCTGGCCAACCCGGCGCTGCGCATCTACAAGCCGTGGCTGGACGCCGCGTTCGTCGAGGAGCTCGGCGGGCGGCGGGAGATGTCGGAGTGGCTGACCGCGCACGGGCTGCCCTACCGGGACAGCGCCGAGAAGGCCTACTCCACCGACGCCAACATCTGGGGCGCCACCCACGAGGCCAAGCGCCTGGAGCACCTCGACGCCAGCATCGAGATCGTCGAGCCGATCATGGGCGTCCGTTTCTGGGACCCGGCGGTGGAGATCCCCACCGAGGACGTGACCGTCGGCTTCGCCCAGGGCCGGCCGGTGACGATCAACGGCAAGGAGTTCGACTCTGCCGTCGACCTGGTGCTCGAGGCCAACGCCATCGGCGGCCGGCACGGGCTGGGCATGTCCGACCAGATCGAGAACCGGGTGATCGAGGCCAAGAGCCGCGGCATCTACGAGGCGCCGGGCATGGCGCTGCTGCACGCGGCCTACGAGCGGCTGGTCAATGCCGTGCACAACGAGGACACCCTCGCGGCCTACCACACCGAGGGCCGCAAGCTCGGCCGGCTGATGTACGAGGGCCGGTGGCTCGACCCCCAGGCGCTCATGCTGCGGGAGTCGCTGCAGCGGTGGGTGGGCATGGCGGTCACCGGCGAGGTGACCCTGCGGCTGCGGCGGGGCGAGGACTGGTCGGTGCTGGAGACCGCCGGGCCGGCGTTCAGCTACCACCCCGACCGGCTGTCGATGGAGCGCACCGAGGACCCGGCGTTCGGGCCCACCGACCGGATCGGCCAGCTGACCATGCGCAACCTCGACATCGCCGACTCGCGGGCCAAGCTCGAGCAGTACGCGGCGCTGGGCATGGTGGGCACCGGCCCCGAGCGGGTCGCGATCGGCGCCGCCCAGGCCGCCGCCACCGGGCTCATCGGCACGATGACGCGGGGCGGGGCCGAGGTCATCGCCGCGCGCGGCGGCCCGGCCGGGGAGGACGAGCTGCTCGACCGCGCCGCCATGGAGGCCGGCAACGACTGAGCTCCCTGCGGATCTCGTGCGTCGCGACTGGTGTCCCTGAAGGCGGCTCCAGGGACACCCGAGGTCATCAGTCGACCGCGTGGGCTCACGGGTCGGCTCGGGAGCCTTGCCTCAGTGCCTTGCGACGCTCGTGCACGATGCTGGCAAGTTGAGCGACGACGAAGAAGGCCATGGCAACCGCCGTCCACCAGACGCCCATGAGGGCCGCGACCAACCCGATCAGGGCGAAGACGGCGATGAACCACCAACGCACTGGGCTACGCCACGACAGCCGCTGCATGCCTCGGAGGCCATGAGGGTGTGGTGGACACCGCCCGGCCCACGAGGACGCTGTCACCCAGTTGGCGGCCTCGTGCAGGTGTCTCTGAGTGGGCCGCTCGGGGACACGCCGCCTGTGGCCACTCTGGGGCAACCTCCAGCGCACGACGGCGGATCGAGTCTCATTCTCAGGGCGCTTGCTTATCGGCACTGACATTGCCCAGATGTCTCTTGATTGATTGCGCGAGCCGAGCGTATCCACTATCGAATGCGTTCCCGCTGATATCGACGTACAGCTTCCTTCGAAGTCTGTGGGGGATTGCGTTCGACTGCAGACCTTTGGCGACGACCGGCAACACGATCTTGGAGCCCTCCACCTCCTCGTGCGCGGCCTCGTCCAACTCTCGTTGAACCCACTTGCTCTTGACCGAACTGGGAGTGAGAAGAACAAGGAAGAGTATCGATTGCTGTATGCCCCTGGAGATCGCCCTATCAACAACATCCCCGACCAGCAAGTCCTTATCGTCGCGCCAGTAGTTGATTCTGTCGACGTCAAATCGGGCTGTCAGCGCATCAACGACATCGCTGTCGGCATGTGAATAGCTGACGAAAACTCCCCCTGTCCTTTCTGCCTCTTGGTCGAAGGCGGCCAACTCTTGGAGCCTTTGGGCCTGTTGCTGAAGCTGAAACTCTTGGCGTTGCAGGCGGGCAGCTTGCTGCCTGAGCTGAGCCTCGCGGATGCGTAGCTCGTTTCTTAACGAGCTACGTGTGGTGAAGAAGCGCTCCCGCTTGACTTCCCCCCAGAGCTCTTCCTTGGGAATGCCATAGAGAACCGCGGCGACTTCTATCGCAGCTTCTTCCACGACGAGACTGTTCAACTGGCCGACTTGCGCCTCATGCCTGGCAACCCGCAGATCGAACCATCGAGGTTCATCGGCGAACCAGCCCGAGAGCGCGGACGGAAGCGCAGTGGTTCGACTCCAGTCCATATCATGGTCTCGATTGCTCCACTGGATTTCACCATCGGTGAGCAGCAGGAGAATACTCGAAGACTCGCGGTGCTGACGCCAGAATAGCACTTCGCGCGAGACCCAGGGTGACTGGGCTGCTTGCCGCGAGGCAAAGAATAAGAAGTAGCGGGAACTCTCCAAGGCCGTCTGGATGGCATCCCACAAGTTCGGAGTCGCACTGAGACTGACGTCATCCCGAAACAGGCGCAGCCTGCCGCGCGTGCTCTGACGCTCGCTGACACCATTGATGAGACGTTGCAACTCCCTGACGAGAAGGCCGTCAGCTCCGTGACTGTAGGCAAAGAAGGCGTCATGCCTGTATTCGGTCGGAATTGATCCCCCCACCAGCGCACTCCTCGATCCTGTGCCGGTTGGCCGCTTCCTTCTGTCGGCACCGTGACCCTCGAGTCAACGACATGGTGCCTCGATCCTTGACGACTATGAAGGGGGGTCATGATGACCGCCGCTCCGCGCCGGCGGGCCGACATAAGATCGCCGCCACCTCCGAAGGGGACAGTCGCCGGAGTTCTGCAGCACCTCACCGCATGTCAGTATCAGACGAAGAGCGATGGCCGTCCCAGTAACCGACTGCGCCCGCCAAGCAGCTCCTACCCTCACCCTCGGCCACGATCGTCACATCGAATGGCCCAGCGCGCCGTAAGCCCCTGGCCGTCGGCCTGCTGATGCGAGGTCGGACGTGTCCGAACGTGGGCCGCTCAAGGACGGCGACATAGCTCAACCGCGGGCGGGGACATGCGCAGCCGCTTGTGTCCTATCTCAGCCGGTCCAGCCGGCGAGGAAGCCGGCGACCTGATGAGAGGCGTGGCGTTCCAGCGCCTCGCCGCTGACGTCGTAGCTGCCCAGAGTGGTCTCCGGGCGGGTATGCCGAAGGGGGGGCGTTGCACGTCGCGCAGCGGGATGCCCTGACTGAGCCCGACGGTGCCAACCGTGCGACGCAAGGCGTGTGGACCGGTGGGTCGGCTGATGCCGGCGGCCTTCGCGGTGGCGGCGACGTAGCGGTGAACCGAGCGGCGATCCATCCCGGCGCCACTGCGGGTACGCAGCAGCGGCCCGGTGTCGCGGCCGTCGATCGCGGTCGTGACTGCGTCGAGGGCCCGAATGGGCACCGGCACCCGCGCCGGCTTGTCGCCCTTGCCGAGGACCAGCAGCGTGGCGTAGCCGCGTACGGTGGCGAAGGACTCCACGGTCAGGGTGGCCATCTCGGTGGCCCGCAGCCCCATCATGCCGCCGAGCAGCGCGATGGCATGCTGGGCCGGGCCGAGGGTTCGAGCGGTGGTCAAGAAGGCGGCGTACTCGAGAACGGTGAGCACCTCGCGGCGCTGCAACTCTCGCTGAATCTTGGGCCGGTGACGCGGGCGCACGGGTTGGCCGTCACCAGTTCCTCCTCGTAGGCCAGGCGGTACAGGCTGGCCACGGCGTCGTAGTGGGCCGCGACCGAGGCCCGCGAGAGGCCGGAGTCGGCGACGCTGCGCAGCCAGAGTTCGACGTCGGCGCGCCGGGCGGCGAGCGGGTCGAGACCGCGGTCGGCGCACCACCTCACCCAGCGGGGCAGGTAGGTGGCGTAGGTCCGCTGGGTGCTGGGCTTGTAGCGCGACAACCACCACGCGGCGAGATCGTCCCAGGCGGCATGGCCCGAGGGCGGCAACGTGGCAGGACGCTGCTGCATGGCGCACGCCCGGACAGGGCAGCGCGCGATACCCAGTGATGGCCCGGCCGACTACCTCTCAGATGCCGACAACGCGAAAGAGGGGCGGCTATCGCCCACCGGAGTGATCGTCGATCCGCTGCTCCCGACGCCGGCTCCGGATGAGATGTCCTCAAGCGGCCCACTTTGGGACACGTGGCGACGAATCAGCCCTGGCGTCGTTCCTTCCGACGCGTCGTCGCTGCCGCGCCTAGGAAGCAGAGCCCGCTGCTGCCGCGAGTGTCGCCATCACGAGTTGGTCGGTCAGAAGCCAGGCCCCTGCCGCGAGCAACAGCCAGAACACGGCAAGGGCGACGAAGACCTCGGGTCTGGGTCCCGCAGGTCGCTTTCGGCTGCCTGGCACGCTGTGAGGCTAAAGCGGAAGGCGCGCTAGTTCCTCGGCCTCACCCGATCGAGCGGGACAGGGGGCTGCCGAATTACGACTGTCCCTAAAGCCGCCCTCAGGGACGCGTCAGCGGGCCTGCGTTCACCCTCGCCGGCGAGGGACCCTTGACGAACGGGGCTTACCGGCCCCTGATGCAGGGTCCCGCCGAGGTTGGACGCTGCCGTCCGGGCGGCGCTCGCGGGGGCAGCCACCCGCGCCGGGAGGACGGAGATCGTCGTGACGGGACCTGTGCACCAACGGTCGAAGGCGGCGCTGAACGCCGACATCCGTACCCGGCGCCGCACCGCGCTGGTCGTCAACGTCCGGTCCCGCAGGGGACGCCGTCACTTCGCGGCGGTGCACCAACGGCTGCAGGCCACCGTGGAGCTGGTCGATGTGCGCCCGGTCGCTGACCCTCGGGGCCTGCCGGAGGCGATAGCCGCCGCGGCCGACAGCGACGCTGACCTCGTGGTGGTGGGCGGCGGCGACGGCACGCTGAGCGAAGCCGCGCACCAGCTCGCCCACCGCGACGTCTGCCTCGGCGTGGTCCCGCTCGGCACGACCAACAACTTCGCCCGCGGCCTCGGCCTGCCGCTCGGCCTGTCGGCCGCCTTGGGCGTGCTCACCGGCGGCAAGGTCGCTGACGTCGACCTCGGCCACGTAGCCGGGCGGCACTTCGCCAACCTGACCAGCCTCGGGCTGTCGGTGCAGGTCGCTGAGCACGTTCCGCACAGGCTGAAGCGGGTGCTCGGCCGCGCTGCCTACCCGCTGACGGCGCTCGCACTGCTGCCCGGCCACCGGCCCTTCACCGCGCGCCTGCGAATCGGCGAGGAGCTCCACGAACTCGTGACCCACCAGCTCAACATCGCCAACGGCAGTCACCACGCCGGCCGGGCGATCGCCTCCGACACCGGCCTCGACGACCGCGAGCTGGTGGTGTACCGGCTCGGCGACGCCAACCGGCTCCGGCTGAGCCTCGCGACCGTCCGCCAGACGGTCATCGGGCCCCGTCGGCCGCTGGCCCGCACCCGCTTCCTCACGGCCGGCGAGGTGTGGGTGGACACCGACCCGCCCCTCGCGCTCGACGTCGACGGCGAGATCCGCGGACGCACGCCCGTGCGGATCGCGCTCGAGGCCAACGCGCTGCGGGTCATGGTCGGCACGGACTTCCCCGACCGCTGATTTCCCCTCTCCTCGCGGTCATGGGCTCTCCTGGGACGAGGAGCGCCAGCTCCGTCCGCGACGACGGAGCAGGGTGATTCCGCCCGCACCGCCGCCCGCGTGGGTTCCTGTTCGGCGCGTCCGTGACCGCGCCGTGGCGACTGCTTGTGTCCTGCAGGCGCGGACGTGGGCCGAGCAGTTCCACGTCCCGCCTCACGCGGTGGTCGAGGACTCCGGCGGCTACCGAGGGATCCTGGGCGGCAGGGCGGAGACGTTGTCCCGTCGTGGGAACGCTCAACGGCGACGTTCGGACGGAGCAGGCAGCCAACCGCCGGCGCCCCGCAGGGGATCCCTCTCCGGCGACGGCAAACGCAGACACACAGCAGCGTCCCTCAAGGCGGCCTCTGGGAGGCCCTCACAGGGGCGCACTGCGTGGGTCGACGGTCAGGCCGGCGGGATGTGACAGGTGATGGTTATCCGGCCGCTGGTCGTCACGACGACGCGCTCCCGGCCTACGACTCCGGTGTCACTGTGACAGCTCGTGGAGCCCGCGTAGGTCGTGGTAGGCGCTGGGACACCCTCGGGGAGCTGTCCGAAGCAGGTGACGTTGAGGCCGCCATCAGGGGTCACGACGACCGTGGAGTTCGTGATGCCAACACCCTCTGGCAGGAAGGGGGCGTCGTTGGGGCCAGCCACGCCGTCCACCTGGCCCCGGAAGAGAAAGACCATCGCAGCAGCCTGGGCTGAGGCGGGCACTGCCGTCACCAGAGCCAACCCGACACCGCCGACAACCGTGGCCCTGACCAGTCGGTTCGTCATGACGACCTCCTGCGATCCTTCGCGAGGGTGACGGGTTGAGGCAAACGGTCGCCAGAGCACAAGGTCTCTGCGGACCGCCCGCTCCACTGAGCCACGGCAGCTGTGACGGACATGGCATCCCTCTGTGTGCCTCAGCGGGCCGCTCAGAGACGGGCGCGGCTTGAGCGACCCTGGTGCCGCCGATGGCCTGGCGTCACAGGCCCGGAGCCTGGGTGCCCTTGCAACCCCGTGTCTGCGGCCCGATGGTTCGGTGCCGGGTGAGACTGCGGAGACCCACTCACCATCCAAGGAGTCGGACGCGTGTCCGAAGAAGGCTTGTCCCGGCGACAGCGCATCGCGCAGATCTGGGAAGCGGTCCGCGAGTTCCAGAGCCTGTGGGCGTGGGGTGATGATCAAGGTTTGAATGCCGTGGACCGACCGCCTCAGCCATGACGTATTGCCGCTCTGGGTCAGCGCCGATCAGGCCACCAAGGAGAACCAAGACGACCGCAAACCTGGCGAGCGACCACTGTTCTTCAGCATCGACTACGTGCTGCACCGGACCCTGCTTGACGGGAGGCAGGCATCGCCGAATCGGGCTTGCAGTCCGAGGACGGAGGACGGTTCCTGCTGACAATCCCGCTTGAGGAGTTGGCGGACAGGCTGAGTCAACTTCGCGTCGAAGGTGCACCGCGCTGTCCTCAAGTGGGCCGCTTGAGGACACCGCTCGTGGCGGGCGTCGGTGCGGCTCCGGGAACACCCCGCGGCGCCCACGTCGGCCAGTAGGCGGGACCCCCGGCCTCGATCCACCCGTCGTCGAGCCGGCCTCGGTGGCGCACGGTCATGGGCACGACTCCTGCGCACGGCGCGAGCGCGGGTCCAGACGCCGCATCGTCGATCCGGCTGTTGCGCATGATCGATGAGCCCGACGGCCTCCGCCGGTCCTTCCGAGAAGGAAGCACCCCTGGCCCGGAGGATGACCCAGCATGCTCATCGTCGCAGGACAACTCCACGTCGACCCAGCGCATCGCGACTCGTATCTGGCCGGCTGTGTCACGGTCGTCGAGCAGGCCCGCCGGTCGAACGGATGTCTGGACTTCGCCTTGAGCGCGGACCTGGTCGACCCGGGCCGCATCAACGTCTTCGAGCGGTGGGAGTCGCGGGACGCGGTCGAGGCGTTCCGGGGGAGCGGCCCCAGTGACGACCAGAGTGCGGCGATGCTGTCGGCATCCGTCGCCGAGTACGACGTCGCGGACGTGCGCTCGCTCACCTGACCCGGCGTCACGGTGGTCGCAGCGCCGCCGCGTGCGCTCGGCAGGGGTCGCGCTGAGACGAGCGGATGGGTGCCACGGAGTCGCGTCGAGGCCCTTGACCTCCAGAGGGGCGTTCCCGCGGGGACGCCTCCGCACCGAGGTGTCCCCGAGTGGGTCGCCTGGGGACTGTCGAACTCCGATCAGTCCTCAGGTCAGTCGCAGTAGGAGGCCGGGAAGCGGGTCACGGGCGCCTACAACGTCGAGTCACGCCTCATCTCCGGTGAGCCAGTCCCGTGAGGCCGCCACGACTGCCTGCTCGAGCTCGATCGGCAGATCGGCGCCCCTCTGCGCGCGTCAACACGCGGCAGAGGGCGGATCTGACACCATCCGATCGATGCGCAGGCGACGGTCCTCCTGGGCGGAGCTCACGCGGCGCGCTACCCGGCTCGGTGTGGTCACGACCCTTGTGCTGTGTGCCTTCGGGCTACTGCAGACCCTCGCCGGGACGGACGCCGGGGAGACCTGCACGCTCGTCGAGTACGAGCGCTTCGACGTCGAGTACTGGGCAGCCCACCGCAGCGGTCCCCTGCCGCCCTACAGGGCGCCGTGCAACGCCGACCACGACCTCGTGCCGGGGTGGGTCAACCCGGCGATCGCAGCGGGGGCGGCGCTGTCCGCCGTCTGCGGCGCCGCTCATGGCACCAGCAGGTTGATCGACCGCCGCCGGTCGCTCACCGGTCACCGCGCGGCCAAGGACGTGCTGTAGCGCAGCCGCGTGTCCTCGAGTCCGGAGGTCGTATCGAGAGCCATCGCTCCTCCGCCACCGCCGACAGCATCACCCGGGGAAGACCCACGGCGCGTTCCCGAACGGGGCACCCGTGCGCCTCCCGCACCGCCGGCAGACCTTGTCGTCCGGACCCGAGGGCCCCTCGCCGTCCGGGTGCCGCTGGACGTAGGAGTGCAACCCGAACCGACACCGCAGTGGCTTCCGAGTCATGGGCCGACGCTAGGAGTCGCCGGTCCCGCCGGGAAGGGGAGTACGGCCCTGCGCGCCCGTGCCACGTCTACCCCGGGGTGTGCAGGTCGCGGCGCGTCGCCCTGGCGACGATCGCGTGGTGGCTGCGTGCGCTCTCGAGGTCGTCCACCGCCACCTGGACCACCCACGCAGCACTGCCGCAGGCCTCGACGAGGCGCTCGTCGGCGCGACGGAACTCGCCGGCGAGCAGGCCCGCCACCGCCGCGAGGACGGCGGTGGCCGCCCACCCAGCGTCGACGCCGACTCCGCCGGGAGCGATGTCGGCCACCACGGGCATCAACTCGGCCCGAGACAGCCGCGGCGACGCCGCCCGATAGCGCGTCCCCCATCGGAGCAGGCGCGGCGTCTGCGGTATCCAGAGCCCACGGGCGACCAGATCCGCCGCCAGCTGATCGAGACCCACCGCACCGTCGTCGACGACCTCACTCAGCGTCCGCGGTGGAGGGCCCACCAACTCCTGCGCCAGCGCCTCGGCCGGCGGAGACAGTGGAGCTCCCGGGCCTGGCAGCAGCTCGATGTGGTCCTCACCCTCGATCAGCCGGCCCGCCAGCGCGAGATCGACGAGCAGCCCCGCCCGCGCTGCGCGGACCGCCCACCGTGACTCGGTCAGCCGACCATCGCGCTGGAGGCACAGCAGCGCGAGCCGCGGACCGACGCCTTCGCCGTCCAGCGAGGCCAGGGGCTCCGCGGTGTCCTGAGCTCTCGCTTCCCCTTCGGCCGCCATGCCCGACCCCTTCGACGCAGCTCACGTGCACGCCCGACGAGACGATGCCGTGCGGGACGTCGCAGGGCCACCACTGGGCCGCTGCGGGACACCGACGCCGAGGCCGACAGAGGGGGTACAGCCGGGCTCAGTCGAGCTGCTCGGCCAGCGCGACGATGATCCCCGCGGGGCCGCGGACGTAGCAGAGCCGGTGGCTGTCCTCGTACTGCGCCACCTCTCCGATGAGCTGCGCGCCGTGGGATCGCAGGCCGGCGAGAGTGGCGTCGAGGTCGTCGACGGCGAACATGATGCTGCGCAGGCCCAGCGTGTTCCCCAGGGCGTTCTCCGGCTGCGGGCTGACCACCTCCGGGCTGTGGAACCTCGTCAGCTCGAGCCGGCCGTGGCCGTCCGGGGTCCGCATCATCGCGATGTCGACCCGGATGCCGTCGAGCGCGTTCACGCGGTCCGCCCACGGTCCCTCGATCGGCGCCTCGCCCTCCAGCTCCATGCCGAGCTCGGCGAAGAACGCCTTGGCCGCCTCGAGGTCGTCGACGACGACGCTGACGTGGTCCATCCGCTGGATCGTCACGGCGGTTCTCCCCTCCGTCGCGCGGCCTGTCGTGGCCACTCTCGTCCCCGGGACGGAGCCGGCGCCCCGTTCTCGACAACCCGGAACGAGCCACCCCGGAGATGAGTCCCGGGCCGTCGGGCGGTCACCACGGCATGGCCACCGTCATCTCGCACATGTCGATGTCCCTCGACGGCTTCGTCGCCGGCCCCGACCAGTCCGAGGAGCACCCGCTGGGGATCGGGGGTCTGGCGCTGCACCAGTGGCACATCGGCCGGCTGCACCCGGCGGACGTCCCCTGGCAGGAGCGGCTCCTCGACCGCGGCGACGCGTACGTCATGGGACGCAACATGTTCGGTCCGGTGCGCGGCCCCTGGCAGGGCGACTGGCGGGGCTGGTGGGGGAGCGAGCCGCCGTACCACGCCCCGGTGTTCGTGCTGACCCACCACGAGCGGGAGCCGCTCGAGATGGCGGGCGGCACGACGTTCTTCTTCGTCACCGACGGGTTCGATGCCGCCTTGAGGCAGGCGAGCGGCGCCGCCGGCGACGGCGTGGTCGACGTCGCCGGTGGCGCCTCCACCGTGCGCCAGGCGCTGGCGTCCGGCGCACTCGACGAGCTGGTGGTCGACCTCGTCCCGGCGGTGCTCGGGCGAGGCGAGCCGATCTTCACCGACCTCACCGGTGTCGACCTCACCCCGGTCGAGGTCGACACCTCGCCGCTCGCCACCCACATCCGCTACCGGGTCGAGCGCCCGGCTCACCGACGGACGGCGTAGCGCTGCAGTCCCGATCGGAGGACGGGGCGGTCAGCTCCGCGCCAGACGTCCGGCGTGCTCCTGCTCCTCCGGTCGGACCTCCGACGCCCACGAGCGGACGAGCCGCCACGCCACGGCTCCGCCCTCCGGCGTCGCGCCCGTGCCCGCGGCCAGGGCGTCGTCGATCGCGGCCCGCACCCGCGCCTCGTCGTCCGGTCCGGCCGCGAAGAGCACCCGCAGCCGGACCTCGTCGCCTGCCCGGTCGGCCCGGGTGTGGTGCGGCGCGAGCGGGCACGGCGGCTCGTGCTCCCAGCTGCCGCACAGCGCGACGGTGATCGCGCCGCCCGGGGCACGGTCGTCGGTGCCGGACTCCATCGACAGCAGTGCCTCGTGCGCGAACCGCTCCCTGGTCACTCGCCCACCGTGGCAGGCCCTGGCTGCACCTGGCCGGGCGGTCGCACGTCCACCCGCAGCGGGTGGTCGGCCGGGACCTCGACCAGCACGATCGCCACGCCGTCGGGGTCGGTGACCGTCGCCTCCAGCAGCCCCCAGGGCCGGCGCCCGGGCTCGTCGACGACGGGGACGCCGGCCCGCGCGAGCCGGTCCACCTCGGCGGCGAGGTCGCGCACCTGCACCCACAGCGCCAGGCCGCGCGGCCGCTCGTCGGCCCGGCCGGAGACCTCGAGCAGGCCGTTGCCGAGGAAGAACACCAGGCCGCGGTGCTCGGGCGGGCCGAACTCGCGGTACACGGCCAGCCCGAGGACGTCGCGGTAGAAGGCCTGCGACCGGGCGGCGTCGGTGGGCCGCAGGAGCACGCGGCTGCTGAGCACGTCCACGCCGCCATCCTGGCCCCGCCCGCTCGGCGAGATCACGTGATCTCGGCGGGGACGGGGCGGGCAGCCGCGCCGCATACCCTCGAGCGGTGACCCCTCCCGCCTCCCCGGCGGCGGATCCCGTCGACCGGCGGCGGGAGCTGCGCGCCGACTGCTCCGCCTGCGCGGGGCTGTGCTGCGTCCTGCCCGCGTTCGCCACCTCCGCCGACTTCGCGATCGACAAGCCCGCCGGCCGGCTGTGCGTCCACCTCACCGCGGACGCCCGCTGCGGCATCCACGCCGACCTGCGGCAGCGCGGCTTCCCCGGCTGCACGGTCTTCGACTGCTTCGGCGCCGGGCAGCGGCTGGTGCGGGCCGCCGCGGTCGAGCGGCCGGCCGCCGACCCGGGCGTGGCCGCGGCCTTCCCCGTCCTGCGGCAGCTGCACGAGCTGCTCTGGTACCTCACCGAGGCCGCCGCCCGGCCGCTGCCCGCGCCGCTGCGCGCCGACGTCGCCGCGCTCACCGAGCGCACCGAGCGGCTGGCCGCCGGCGGTCCCGAGGAGCTGGCCGGCGTCGACGCCGCCGCGGTCCGGGCCGAGGCCGGCGAGCTGCTCGGCCGGGTCAGCGCCGCGATCCGCCCCGGCGGCCGGGACCGGCGCGGTGCCGACCTGGTGGGCGCCGACCTGCGCCGCACCGACCTGCGCGGCACCAGCCTGCGCGGCGCCTACCTCATCGGCGCCGACCTGCGGGGCGCCGACCTCACCGCCGTCGACCTGCTCGGCGCGGACCTGCGCGCGGCCGACCTGCGCGGCGCCGACCTCTCCGGCGCGCTGTTCCTCACCCGCCCGCAGGTGGCCGCGGCCCGCGGCGACGGCGCCACCCACCTGCCGGCCGCGCTCGAGCGCCCCGCGCACTGGCCGGCCACGGCCGCCACGGCGACCGCACCGGTCACGGCACGGCGTCCCCGTCGTCGTCGGGGCGGCCGCGGCGGCGCAGCAGGCCGGTGACGCCGGCGACCCGCGACTGCGCCTGACGGATCGTCGAGATCATCGGCATGAGGTCCTCGTCGATGGTGCGGATGATGTCCGGCACGGCGTCGACCGCGGGGTCGTCGAGCACCCGGCCCACCCGCTCCAGCCCCGGCCGCAGCGCCCGCACCGGCTCCTCGAGCTCGCCGACCAGGTCCTCCAGCCGCTCCGCGGTCCGCTGCGCCGACGAGATCGCCGACGTCGCCGTCGCGGTGGCGGCGATGAGGTCCCGGACGGCGGCGTTGAGGTCGGTCAGCGTGCGCGGCAGCTGGGCCAGCGCCTCGGTCTGCGCCTGGAGCGTGGTCAGCAGCTCCGTGAGGCCGGGGATCTTCGGCATGCCGAGGCGGAAGGGGTCCACAGCGGCAACCGTCGCGCCCCCGGCGACCGCGCCGCAACTCAGCCCGGCAGCACCTCGCGCCAGCGCCGGCCGGCGGCCCGCCCGTCGCGGACGTCGGCCAGCCCCCGCAGGGCGTGCAGGTCGGCGAGCACGTGCGGCGGCAGCGTGCCGGTGAGCACCCCGACGGTGCCGACCGAGGAGGCCAGCATCCCCGGGTTCGGCGCCGGCATGCCGTTGGGCCGGACGAAGGTGACCTTGAAGCGCTGCCCGGCCGCGGTGAGCTTCAGCCCGCCGCCGAACCACCACCACGGCCAGCTCACGTCCGTGACCGCGCCCAGCGGGACGTCGAACACGGGGGTGTCGCTGACGAAGGCCAGCCCGCGCCCGTCGGTGGCCAGGAAGCCGGGGACGTTGCGCAGGCCGCCGATCAGCCAGGCCGGGCTGACCAGCACGCCGGCGGTGGGAGTCGTGCTCACGGTGCTCCTCTCGGGAGGGGCCCTCACAGGGCCCGCAGGATGTCCTCGACGCGCTCCCGCGCGTCGCCGAACAGCATGCGGGTGTTCTCGCGGAAGAAAAGGGGGTTCTGCACGCCGGCGTACCCGGTGCTCATCGACCGCTTGAACACCACCACGTGCTCGGCCTCCCACACGTGCAGCACGGGCATGCCGGCGATCGGGCTGGCCGGGTCCTCGGCGGCGGCCGGGTTGACCGTGTCGTTGGCGCCGATGACCAGGACGACGTCGGTCTTGGCGAGGTCGTCGTTGATCTCGTCCATCTCCAGGACGACGTCGTAGGGCACCCGGGCCTCGGCCAGGAGCACGTTCATGTGCCCGGGCAGCCGCCCCGCGACCGGGTGGATGCCGAACCGGACCTCGACGCCCTTGTCGGTGAGCGTGCGGGTCAGCTCGGCGACGGCGTTCTGCGCGTGCGCCACCGCCATGCCGTAGCCCGGCGTGATGACGACGCTGCCGGCGTCGCGGAGCAGCTCGGCGACCTCCTCGGCGGTCACCTCGGTGTGCTCGCCCCCGACATCGCCGGAGACCGCGGTGGCGCCCTCGTTGCCGAAGCCGCCGGCGATGACCGACAGGAAGGAGCGGTTCATCGCCTGGCACATGATGTAGCTGAGGTAGGCACCGGAGGAGCCGACCAGCGCGCCGGTGATGATCAGCAGGTCGTTGTCGAGCAGGAAGCCCGAGGCGGCGGCCGCCCAGCCCGAGTAGCTGTTGAGCATCGAGACGACGACCGGCATGTCGCCGCCGCCGATCGAGGCGACCAGGTGCCAGCCCAGCGCCAGCGCCAGCACGGTCAGCCCGGCCAGCACGCCCAGCCCCGGCGAGACGACGAAGACGACGGTCAGGACGGCGAACGCGGCGAGCGCGCCGA
This sequence comes from Geodermatophilus sp. SYSU D00710, assembly GCF_054050195.1. Taxonomy (NCBI): domain Bacteria; kingdom Bacillati; phylum Actinomycetota; class Actinomycetes; order Geodermatophilales; family Geodermatophilaceae; genus Geodermatophilus; species Geodermatophilus sp. SYSU D00710. Next base: position 26,023 of record NZ_JBJGYX010000024.1, on the reverse strand, counting down.
CGTTGAGCGCGTTCTTGCCCGGCAGCACCAGCGGGTTGCTGCGGATCCGCCCGGACAGCTTGAGGTAGGCGACCACCGAGCCGGTGAACGTGACCGCGCCGATGAAGACCCCGATCGCCACCTCGGCCGAGTGGATGCCCACGGGCAGGTCCAGCACCTCGGCCTCGCCGGCCGGCGCGCCCTCCACCGACAGGTAGCCGTTCCAGCCGACCAGCACCGCGGCCAGGCCGACGAAGCTGTGCAGCAGCGCGATCAGCTCGGGCATGCCGGTCATCTCGACGATCCGGGCCCGCCAGAGCCCGATCGCCGCCCCGAGCACCATCGCGACGGCGATCAGGCCGATCGACAGCGCGTCGCCGTCGCGGGCGGCCAGCCCGATGGTGGCGACCAGCGCGATCGCCATGCCGGCGATGCCGTAGGCGTTGCCCGCCTTGGCGGTCTCGTGCCGTGACAGGCCGGCCAGGCTGAGCACGAACAGCAGGCCGGCGACGATGTAGGCCGCAGCCGCGGCGTTCGTGGCGGTCATGGTCAGGCCCTCCGGAACATGCCGAGCATGCGGCGGGTCACGGCGAAGCCGCCGAAGACGTTGATGCTGGCCAGCAGCACGGCGAGGAAGGCCAGCACGGTCACCACCGTGCTGACGTGCCCGAGCTGCAGCAGCGCGCCGACCACGATGATCCCGGAGATCGCGTTGGTGACGCTCATCAGCGGGGTGTGCAGCGCGTGGTGCACGTGCCCGATGACGTAGAAGCCCACGACCACGGCCAGGGCGAACACCGTCAGGTTGCCGATGAGCTCGTCGGGGGAGAAGGCGGCGAGCAGGAACAGCAGCGCGCCGGCCAGGCCGACCAGCGCCGCCCGCCGCTGCGGGGCGGGGGTCGTCGCGGCCGGTGGGGGCAGCGGCGCGGGTGGCGGCGCGGCGGCCGGTGCCGGCGCGGCCGACACCTGCACCGGGGGCGGTGGCCACAGCTTCTCCCCGGCCCGCGCCACGGTCATGCCCCGCACGACGACGTCGTCGAGGTCGAGCACCAGCCGCCCGTCCTTGCCGGGGGTCAGCAGCGTCAACATGTTGACCAGGTTGGTGGCGAACAGCTGCGAGGCCTGGGCCGGCAGCCGCGCCGGCAGGTCGGTGTAGCCGATGATCGTCACGCCGTTCGGGGTCACCACCACCTCGTCGGGCACCGAGCCCGCCACGTTGCCGCCCTGCGCGGCGGCCATGTCGACGACCACCGAGCCCGGCTTCATGCTCGCCACCATGTCCTCGGTGAGCAGCCGGGGCGCCGGCCGGCCGGGGATGAGCGCGGTGGTGATGACGACGTCGACCTCGCGGGCCTGCTCGGCGTACATGACGGCGGCGCGCGCGTCGAAGTCCTCGGAGGTGACCGAGGCGTAGCCGGTGCCGCCGGCGGCGGCCTGCTCGTCCTCGTCGGCGGGCACGCCCACGTACTCGCCGCCGAGGGAGCGCACCTGCTCGGCGACCTCCGGGCGGACGTCGGTGGCGCGCACGATCGCACCGAGGCTGCTCGCCGTGCCGATCGCGGCCAGCCCCGCGACGCCGGCGCCGGCGACGAACACCGTGGCCGGGGGCACCTTGCCCGCGGCGGTGACCTGGCCGGTGAAGAACCGGCCGAAGGCGTGCGCGGCCTCGACGACGGCGCGGTAGCCGGCGATGTTGGCCATCGACGACAGCACGTCCAGCGACTGTGCCCGCGAGATGCGGGGGACGGCGTCCATCGCCAGGGCGGTGACGCCGCGGGCGACCAGCGCGTCGAGCAGGTCCGGCGACAGCGCCGGCGCGAGCAGGCTGACCAGCACGGCGTCCGGGCGCAGCAGCGCCACCTGCTCGGGGGTGGGGGCGTTGACGTGCAGGACGACGTCGGCGGCCCACGCGTCGGCGGCCGGCCCGATCCGCGCGCCCGCGGCGACGTAGGCCTCGTCGGGGGAGGACGCCGCCGCCCCGGCACCGGCCTCGACGAGGACCTCGTGGCCCAGCGCGCACAGCCGGCCGACGCTCACCGGCGTCGCGGCCACCCGCGTCTCGTTCCGTCGGGTCTCTGCCGGCACACCGATCAGCACGCGCACTCCATCGACAGCTCGGGCCGGCGACCCCGCCGGCGGACCGGGTGGTGCAGCGGGGGAGGCGGGCGGGCCGACCCCGGTGCTGCATCGTGACAGGCGCCGGCACCGTCCCGGGCCACCCCCGACGGATTCGTGACCCGATCGCACGGAATCGCGTGGTCCCCCGACCGGGTGAGGGCGGGGTGCGCCGGGCTGGAGCCCGGCCCGCGGCGTGCCGAGGGTGCCGGGGAGTCCCCGCACCGGGACGCCGGCCGACGCAGGTCACCGACAGCAGGGAGGAGTCCCGTGCCCGCCAGCCCGAGCACGACGGGTCAGCCCGGCGGCGCGTCGCCGGAGGTGGTGGCCGCGGTGTTCGCCGCGGCCGCGGCCGGCGACGAGGCGGTGCTGGTGGTCGAGGCCGCCACCGGCACGCCGCGGGTCGCGTGGGCCAACCGGGGCGCGGTCGCACTGCTGGGCGACGCGCCGTCCGGCCTGCCGGTGCCGGACCTGCTGCCCACCCTGCCGCCGGCGGAACTGCCCGTGCTGCTGCGTCGCGGCCGCACGTCCCGGCTGGCGTTGCCGGTCCGCACCGCCGACGGTCGCCTCGTTGACGCCGTCGTGCGGGCGACCCCGGCCCCGTCCGGGCGGGCGTGGACGCTGACGGTCGGCACCGGTGCCGCCGACGCCGAGCGGGCCTCGCGGGCCACCGCCGCCGCGGCCGAGCGGCGCTTCGCCACCCTCACCGAGCGCTCGCCGGTGCCGACGGTCCTCTCCGAGCAGGGCATGCGGCTGGCGCACGTCAACGACGCGTTCTGCCGGCTCGTCGGGCGGCCGGCCGCGGACCTGCTGGGCACCGGGTGGACCGACTGCGTGCACCCCGACGACCTCGGCGCCGTCGTCGAGGCCGTGGCCGCCGTCCTGCAGGGCAGCGACGTCGAGGCGGACGCCCGGCTGGTGCGCGCCGACGGCACCGAGCGGTCGGCGCTGCTGCGTCTGGGCCACGTGTTCACCCCCGGCGCGGGCGCCGGCTTCCTGGGCACCGTCGAGGACGTCACCGAGCGGCTCGCCTTCGAGGCGCGCCTGACCCACCAGGCCTCCCACGACCCGCTGACCGGCCTGCCCAACCGCACCCTGCTCGACCAGCACCTGGCCGAGGCCTTCGCCGCGGCCCGCGCGCTCCCCGGCGGCCGGGGCGTGGCCTGCCTGTTCCTCGACCTCGACGACTTCAAGGTGGTCAACGACTCCCTCGGCCACGAGGCCGGCGACGAGCTGCTCGTCGAGGTGGCCGGCCGGCTGCGCGCCACCGTCCGACCCGGGGACCTCGTGGCCCGGTTCGGCGGGGACGAGTTCGTCGTCGTCTGCCACGACGTCGACGAGGCCGCCGCCGCCGCGCTGGCCGCGCGGGTCGTCGACGCGCTCGCCGCGCCGGTGTCCCTGGCCGGGGTCCTCTTCCGGCCGCACGCCAGCGTGGGCGTCACCGTGCAGGCCCCCGAGCACGCCGACGCGGCGGACCTGGTGCGCGACTGCGACATCGCGATGTACCAGGCCAAGGCCGGCGGCAAGGGCCGGGTGCGGGTGCTCGACCGGGCGGGACGCGCCGAGGCCCGCGCCAAGCTGCGGCTGGTCGCCGACCTGCGCGACGCGATCGAGCGGCGCGAGGTCGCGCTGCACTACCAGCCGATCCTCGCCGCCGGGGACGGGTCGCTGGACGCCGTCGAGGCCCTCGCCCGGTGGGTGCACCCCGAGCAGGGGCCGATCAGCCCGGCCACCTTCGTGCCGCTGGCCGAGGAGAGCGGGCTCATCGGCGCGCTGGGGCTGCTGGTGCTCGACGAGGCCTGCCGGCAGGTGGCCGCGTGGGACCGTGAGCTGGGCCCGGCCGCCCCGCCCCGGGTCAACGTCAACGTCTCGGCGCTGCAGCTCGACGGGAGCCTGCGCGACGCGGTGGTGGCCGCGCTGGACCGGCACGGCCTCGCCCCCGCCCGGCTGTCGGTCGAGATCACCGAGTCGGCGCTGATGACCGACCCCGCGGCGGCGCGCACGGTGCTGCAGTCGCTGCGCGACCTCGGCGTGGCGGTGGCCATCGACGACTTCGGCACCGGGTACTCCTCGCTGGCCTCGCTGCGGCACCTGCCGGTGACCTGCCTGAAGGTCGACCGGTCCTTCGTCGCCGAGCTCGCCGAGGGCCACGCCGAGATCGCCACCGCCGTGATCGCGATGGCCCGCAGCCTGGGGCTGTCCACGGTCGCGGAGGGGGTGGCGACCCCCGGCCAGGCCGCGGCGCTCACCGCGCTGGGAGCCACCTACCTGCAGGGCTTCTCGCTGGCCGTGCCGATGGACGGCGCCGCCACCGCCGCGTGGGCCGGTGCCCGGTGAGCGCGCACCTGCACGCCGTCCCGTCGCTGGGCGCCCCGCCGGCGGTCGACCTCGACCGGCTGCTGGCCCGGATGGACACGATGGCCGGGCAGCGGCCGGTGGCCGCGCAGGTGGTCGCGGTGGCCACCACCGAGGACGCCAGCGCCGCCCGGCTGGCCGGGGTGCTCGCCGGCGACGTCGCCCTGGCGGGCCGGGTGATGAAGCTGGCCAACTCGGCCTACTTCGGCATGAGCGGCAGGGCGACCACGCTGCAGTTCGCGGTCACGGTGGTCGGCTTCACCGCGGTGCGGACCATGGCGACGGTCGCGCTGACCTGCCTCGACGACGAGGAGCACCTGCCCGAGGGGTTCTGGGAGACCAGCACCGGGGTGGCGCTGGCCGCGTCGGTGCTGGCGCCGCGCTTCGGCGCCCGGCCGCAGGACGCCCTGTGCCTCGGGCTGCTCGCCCAGGTCGGGGTGGCCCTGCTGCACGGCGACGACCCCGCGGGCTACCGGGCGCTGGCCGGCGCCGCCCGCTCGTTCGCCGCGCGGCGTGCCGCCGAGGTGTCCCGCTACGGCATCTCCGCGCTGCGGCTGTCGGCGGTGGCGCTCGAGCAGTGGGGCTTCCCGGCCGTCATGGTCGGCCCGCTGGCCGCCGCCGACGACCCCGCCGCCCCCGACGGCGCGCTGCTGCGCGTCGCCTTCGAGGTCGGCGCGCGCTCCGCCGACCCGGTGCACGAGCCGGTGCCGGTGGAGCGGCTCAGCGGCGGACTGCTGCGGGAGGACGGCGTCGCGGCGGTGCTCGAGCAGGTGGCCGCCGCGGCCGAGGACCTGCGCCGCGCGCTCACCTCCTGACGGCGGTCAGGTCGCGGCGACCCGGTCGGTGACGTCGCGCAGCACCGCCGTCCAGTCCTCCAGCACCGCCTCCCGGCCCATCCGCACGACGACGACGTCGGTGGCCGGGTCGACGTAGACGAACTGCCCCTTGTTGCCGCGGGCGGAGAAGCGGCCCTCGCGCTCGGTGTCGACCCACCACCAGTACTGGTAGTGCTCGGCCGGGTCGGTGGCGGTGTCGCGCGCGGTCGCCTCGGCGACCCACGCGGCGGGTACGACCTGCGCGTCGCCGGCGCGGCCCTCGCGGGCGAACAGCAGGCCGAAGCGGGCGAAGTCGACCGCCCGCGCGTTGACCCCGCTCTCCATCTTCGGGAAGCGGGTGGCCTCGCTGTCGGCGCTCCAGCTGGCGTCGGCCTCGGCGCCCATCGGTCCCCACAGCACCTCGGCGGCGTACTCCTCCACCGGCCGGCCCACCGCCCGCTCCAGCGCCAGCCCGACCAGCAGCGGGTTGTAGTTGTTGTAGAGCCACGTCCGCCCGGGCGGCTCGGCGACCTCGACGGTGAGGGCGAGCGCGCGCAGGTCGGGGTCGTAGTAGGTGAGCGCGTCGTCGCTCCACGGCAGGCCCTGCTCCTCGTAGGCCAGCCCCGAGGACATGGTGACCAGGTGCCGCAGGGTGATCCGGGCGGCGTCGGGGTCGCGGTCGAGCAGCTCGGGCACGTAGTCGGTGACCGGGTCGTCGAGGCCGCCGATCTCGCCGCGCTCGATCGCGATGCCCACCAGCGTGGACAGCACCGACTTGGCCACGGAGAACGACGTCTGCACCGACTCCCGGGACCCGCCGCCGGGGTAGCGCTCGACGAGCAGCTCGTCGCCGCGCAGCACGAGGAAGGCCGTCGTCTGCGTGCGGGCCAGCAGGTCGTCGAGGTCCTCCTCGCCGGATCCGGGGACGGTCACCCGGTCGAGGACGCCGGCGGGCAGGGTGCCGGGGCGCAGCGGCAGCGGGGTCCCACCGGCCGGGATCGGGAGGGCCGGGAAGCGGCGCCAGTCGTCGACGTCGGCGTCCATCCACACGACGGCGCGGGCGGTGGCGGAGGAGTCCAGCGACGCCCGCGCCCACAGCTGCAACCCGCCGGCGGCCACCGCCGTCCACACCAGGACGGCGACCAGCCCCGCCGCGACGCGCCCACTGCGGCGGCGGACCGCGCGGGCCGCCGCCCAGGCCAGGGCGACGCCGATCACGAGCGGGAGGAGCAGCCAGGCGACGTGCACGGCAGGGCACCCTAGGCGCCGCCGGCCCGGACGGGCCCGCAGACGCGCGCGGCCGGCGCCCCCGAGGGGGACGCCGGCCGCCGCCGGTGAGGTGCGGGGTCGTCAGCCCGTGTAGGGCGCGCCCAGCGGGTCGACGGTCGGGTAGGAGTCGACGGTCTCCGCCAGCCGGTCGGCGGCCCAGTCGCCGTCACCGAGCAGGTGGTCGATCGCGGTGAGCCGGCTGGTGTAGTGCCCGACCGAGTACTCCGCGGTGACCCCGATGCCGCCGTGCAGCTGGATGGCCTCCTTGCCGATGTGGCGGCCGGCGCGGCTGGTCTGCAGCCGCGCGCGGTGCCCGGCGGTGACGACGTCGCCGCCCGCGTCGGCCACCATGCTCGCCCACAGCGCGGTGCTGCGGGCCAGCTCCAGCGACACGTACATGTCGGCCGCCCGGAAGGTCAGCGCCTGGAACCGGTTGAGCGTGACGCCGAACTGCTTGCGCGTCTTCAGGTACTCCGACGTGGTCCGCAGTGCGGTGTCCATCGCCCCGACCGCCTCGTTGGCGTAGGCGATCCGGGCCAGGGCCTGGGCGCGCTCGACGTCGGCGCTGCGGTCGGCGGTGCCCTCGCCGAGCAGCTCGGCGGGGGTGCCCTCGAAGGTCACGTTGGCCGCGCGGCCGCCGTCGTGCGTGTGGTAGCCGGTGCGGGTGAGGCCGGTGGCGTCACCCTGCACGAGGAACAGCGCGGTGCCGCCGTCGACGGCCGCGGAGACCACCAGGACGTCGGCGCGGGCGCCGTTCGGCACCGGCTCCTTGGCGCCGGTCAGCGCCCAGCCCTCGCCGTCGCGCGTGGCGGTGACCGCCGACGCGGCGGGGCTCCAGCGCGCGGCCGGCTCGGCGTGCGCGAACGCGAGCACGCTCGAGCCCTCGGACAGCGGCCCGAGGACCGCCGTCCGCTGCGCGTCGGTGCCGACGGCGGCGACCAGCCCGCCGGCCAGCACGACCGACTCGACGAAGGGCTCGGGCGCGAGGACCCGGCCCATCTCCTCGGCGACGATGCCGACCTCGATCGGCCCGGCCCCCATGCCGCCGTGCTCCTCGGCGAAGGGCAGGCCCAGGACGCCCATCTCGGCCAGCTGGGCCCAGGTCTTCTCGTCGAAGCCCGGCTCGGCGGCGACGACCTGGCGGCGCCGCTCGCTGTCGGAGTAGGCGCGCTGCAGCAGGCCGCGCACGGCCTCCCGCAGGTCGTTCTGCTCGCTGTCGTAGGTGAAGTCCACGGCTACCTCACAACCCCAGGATCGTGCCGGCGATGATGGTCCGCTGGACCTCGTTGCTGCCTCCGTAGATGGAGACCTTGCGGTAGTTCAGGTACTCCGGCGTGGCCACCCGGGCCCAGTCGGGGACCTGCGACCCGCCGTCGGCGAACGAGGCCAGCGAGAGCGGGCCGGCGATGTCGACGATCAGCTCCGTGGCCGCCTGCTGCAGCTCCGACCCGCGGAGCTTGAGCACCGACGACGCCGGGTGCGGCTTGCCGTCGGCGGAGTTGGCGACCACGCGCAACGCGGTGAGCTCGAGCGCCAGCAGCTCGTTCTCCAGCTCGGCGATGCGCGCGGTGGTGCGGGGGTCCTCCGACAGCGGGCGGCCGCCGGCGTGCACCTCGCGGGCGAACTGCTTGGCCTGCGCGATGAGCTTCTTCGTGGCGCCGACGCGGGCGATGCCCACGCGCTCGTTGCCGAGGAGGAACTTGGCGTAGTCCCAGCCGCGGTTCTCCTCGCCGATCAGGTTCTCGGCGGGCACGCGGACGTCCTCGAAGAAGACCTCGTTGACCTCGTGGCCGCCGTCGATCAGCTGGATCGGGCGCAGCGTGACGCCGGGGGAGTCCATCGGGAAGACCAGCATCGAGATGCCGCGCTGCTTCTTCTCCGCCGTCGGGTCGGTGCGGACCAGGCAGAAGATCCAGTCGGCGTGCTGGCCGAGGGTGGTCCAGGTCTTCTGCCCGTTGACCACCCAGTCGTCGCCGTCGCGGACGGCGGTGGTGCGCAGCGAGGCGAGGTCGGAGCCGGCGTCGGGCTCGGAGAAGCCCTGGCACCACCAGATGTCGAGGTTCGCCGTGGCCGGCAGGAAGCGCTCCTTCTGCTCCTGGTTGCCGAAGGCGGCGATGACCGGGCCGATCATGCTGGTGTTGAACGCGAGCGGCTCGGGCACGTTGGCCAGCTGCATCTCCTCGCGCCAGATGTGCCGCTGCAGCGGCGTCCAGTCCTTGCCGCCCCACTCCACCGGCCAGTGCGGTACGGCCAGGCCCGCGGCGTTGAGCACCCGCTGGGCCTGGATGTACTGCTCGCGGCTCAGGTGCCGGCGCGCCGCGAGCGTGTCGCGGACCTCCTGCGGCACCTGCGTGGTGAAGAAGGTGCGCATCTCATCCCGGAAGGCCTCCATCTCCGGGGAAAGCTGCAACCGCATGGGACCTCTCTCCTGACGGCGCCCGGTGGCGGCCGTCTCGACGTGTCCTCCGACGATCCCACACCGGTTACTGATCAGTACGTGCGACTCCCGCGCGTCGCGGGCGGTGTCGCGGACCCGTCGCCGGGACGGGCGGCGGGCCGTCGTGACGGGCCCGGAGCACGATGGGCGGGTGCCCGGGGGGAACCGCCTGCTGCTGGCGGCGGTCCTGCTCACCGCGCTCAACCTGCGGGCCGCGATCGCCGCCGTGGGCCCGGTGCTCGCCGACGTCCGGGACGACCTGGGCCTCTCGGCCGCGGAGGCCGGGCTGCTGACCGCGGTGCCGGTGCTGTGCTTCGCCGTGCTCGCGCCGGCCGCCGCCGCGGCCGGGCGGCGGCTGGGTGCCGGGCCGGCGGTGCTCGGGTCGCTGGTGGTGCTCGCCGTCGCCCAGGGCCTGCGGGTGCTCGACGGGTCGCCGGTGCTGCTGGCCGGCACCCTCCTGGCCGGCGCGGCCATGACGGTGGGCAACGTGCTCCTGCCGGCCGTGGTCAAGGCGGGGTTCGGTCGGCGGGCGGCCACCGTGACCGGCCTCTACACCGCGGCGCTGGTCGCCGGTGCCGCGGCCGGCGCCGCGCTCACCGCGCCGCTGGCGGCCGTGCTGGGCTGGCGCGGTGCGCTCGCCGCGGAGGGGCTGCTGGCCGTGGCCGCCGCGGCGGTGTGGGCGCGGGCTGTCCGGGACGCCGCCGCCGGCCCGGACGCCGCGAGCCCGGCGCCGGTCCGGCGCGCGCGGCTGTGGCGGTCGCCGGTGGCGTGGGCGGTCACCGCGGTCCAGGCGCTGCACTCGACGCTGTACTTCTCGCTCACCGCGTGGCTGCCGACCCTGCTGGCCGACCGCGCCGGCACCGACGCGGCCACCGGCTCGCTGGCCGCGTCGGTGTTCCAGGTGCTCGGCATCGCCGGCAGCCTGCTGGTGCCCGCCGTGCTCGCCCGCAGCACGGGCCAGGCGGGGCTCGCGCTCGCCGTCGCCGCGCTGTGGACCGTGCCGGTCGCCGGGCTGCTCGCACTCCCCGGCGGCTGGCCGCTGTGGGCGGTGCTCGGCGGGCTGGCGCAGGGCGCCGGCATCGCGCTGGCGGTGACCCTCGTCGTGCTGCGCTCGGCCGACGCCGGTACCGCCGCCCGGCTGTCGGGCATGACCCAGCTGGTCGGCTACACCGCCGGTGCGCTCGGCCCCGTCGTCGTCGGTGCGCTGTCGGAGGCCACCGGCGGGTGGACCGCGCCGCTGCTGCTCCTGCTCGCCCTCGGCGCCGGGCTGGCGGCGGCCGGGATGGCCGCCGCCCGGGGCGCGCCCCCGCCCCCCCCCCCCCCCCCCCCCCCCCCCCCCCCCCGCCCCCCCCCCCCCCCCCCCCCCCCCCCCCCGCCCGGTCCGGATCGGCTGAGCGGGGGTCAGGGCAGCTGGACGACGTCGGCGACCACGCCGCCGTCGGCGGTCAGCCGCTCGGGGGCCGGGCTGTCGTAGACGACCAGCAGCCGGCCGTCCTCCGGGGCGCCGAGCAGGCCGATGCCCTCGGCGTGGTCGTCGCCGTCGCCGTAGGGCAGCGCCAGCTCGCGGGTGAGCCGGTCGCCGCGGACGACGGCCGGCTCCTCGCACACCAGCGCGCCGTGCCAGCGGTAGACGTACACCGGGCCGTCGAGGTCCATGGTCGGCCCGGCCAGCACCAGCAGGTCGTCGCCGTGCGGGCACAGGTCGCGCACCCCGAGGCCGGCCAGCCGCAGCACGTGCTTGCGGTAGCGGCACCCGTCGGGGAACCTGCGCAGGCGCAGCCGGGCGGGGTCGCGCTCGTCGACCTCGGGCCGCAGCTCCAGCACCACCGCCCAGCCGCGCAGCACCGGCCCGCGCAGGCCCAGGTACACCCGGTCGCCGGCGACCGCGATGCCCTCGACGTCGAGGCCGTTGTCCTTGCTGGGGATGGCGAGGAACGGGCCGAGGTGCTCGTCGTCGGCGAGCAGGTCGCGCAGGTCCTTGCCGCGGGTGCCGAAGACGGCGGCGCTCCGGGTGCCGTCGTCCTTGACCAGGGTGGGCAGCCCGTCGACGTCGACCACCGGGATCCGCGCGATGATCTGCCGGCGCGGCTGCCCGGTGACCTTCGCCAGCCGGCGCAGCGCCTGCTCGCCGTCGTGCTCGTCGCGGATCCGGCGGCGGCGCAGGCTGTGCGAGCCGACCGCCCACACCGCGCCGTCGTGGCGGGCGATGCCCTCGATGTCGGCCTCCTCCTCGACGCCGGGGCCGGTACCGCCCGGGAGGGGCACCAGGTCGGCGAGGGAGAAGGTGGTCTGGTCCCCGTAGCACGTGGGGTCGGCGGGGTCGTCGGCGACGAGCCGCTCGATGGTGGCGGTCTCGTCGCCGGCGACCCAGAGCACCGGGCCGTCGCTGCGGACGGCGGAGAGGTTGGTGTGGGTGAGGTCCTCGCGGGAGGCCGCGCCGAACCGGAGGGTCACCGTGCGGGTCGTCGTCACGGGCGCGCACTGTGGCACGGTCCGGCGCCGTCCGGGGCACTCCCGAGCGTCGTACCGTGCGGCATGGATCTCGTCTGTCCCAAGTGCCAGGGAACGATGCGCACCTACGAGCGCAACGGCGTCCACGTCGACCAGTGCACCGAGTGCCGTGGCATCTTCCTCGACCGCGGTGAGCTCGAGCGGCTCATCGACGCCGAGAACTCCTGGCACGGCGCGCAGCAGCGGGCCCAGCCGGCCCCGCAGCAGCACGGCGCCGCCCAGCAGTACGGCACCCCGCAGCCGCACGGCGCTCCGCAGCAGCACGGCGCGCAGTACCCGGCCGCCGGCGGAGCGGGCCTGGGCGCCGTGGTGAACGAGGTGCTCGGCGCGGTGACCCGGTCGTCGTCGTCCTCGCACGGCTCGTACGGCTCGCACGGGAAGAAGCGCAAGGAGTCGTTCCTGTCCGACCTGTTCGGCTAGGGCGACACCTCACCTCCGCGGACGGTCGTGCTCTGCACACACCTGTAGGCAGAGCACTACTGCGCACGGCAGGACCTCCCGGCCGGCCGCCGGTAGGTTCCCGGCCGTGGCGGGGCGGGAGCTGGTCGTGCTCGGCACCGCCAGCCAGGCGCCCACCCGCACCCGCAACCACAACGCCTACCTGCTGCGCTGGGACGGCCGCGGCTTCCTGTTCGACCCCGGCGAGGGCACCCAGCGGCAGATGCTGCTGGCCGGGGTCCCCAGCAGCGCGGTCCACCGGGTGCTGGTCAGCCACTTCCACGGCGACCACTGCCTGGGCCTGCCCGGGGTGGTGCAGCGGATGTCCCTCGACGGCGTCCCGCACCCGGTCGCAGTGCACTACCCGGCGTCGGGACAGGTCTTCTTCGACCGGCTGCGGCACGCCAGCGCCTTCGCCGACCTCGCCGACATCCGCGCCGAGCCGGTGCACTGCGAGGGCACCGTCGCCGAGGACCCCGCCGGCGTCCTCGAGGCGCGCCGGCTCGAGCACCCCGTGGAGACCTTCGGCTACCGCCTCGTCGAGCCCGACGGCGTGCGGATGCTGCCCGACCGGCTCGCCGCGGCCGGCGTCACCGGCCCCGACGTCGGCCGGCTGCAGCGCGAGGGCGTGCTGCACGCCGGCGGGCGCACTGTCCGGATCGGGGAGGTCAGCGTCCCGCGTCGCGGTCAGCGGTTCGCCTTCGTCATGGACACCCGCCTGTGCGCCAACGTCGCGGCCCTGGCCGACGGCGCGGACCTGCTGGTCATCGAGGCCACCTTCCTGCACGAGGACGCCGAGCTGGCCCGGCGGTACGGCCACCTCACCGCGCGCCAGGCGGCCCGCGTCGCGGCGGAGGCGGGCGTGCGGCGGCTCGTGCTCACCCACTTCTCCCAGCGCTACGCCGACCCCCGCCGGTTCGAGGACGAAGCGCGCGCGGAGTACGACGGCGACCTCGTCGTCGCTTCCGACCTGCAGCGCGTGCCGGTGCCCGCGCGGGTCGACGTCGCGGCGGGTGACGGCGGCCCGGCCGGGTAGCCCGGGGACCCGCACCCGAGGAGGACCCGATGCCCCGGCTCGACGCGACCACGCTGTCCCGACTGAGCGCGTCGGTGCGGATCCCGCGCTACGAGCGGCCGGCGGTGCGGACCGGCATCGTCCACCTGGGCGTCGGCGGCTTCCACCGGTCCCACCAGGCCGTGTACGTCGACGACCTGCTCACGGCCGGGCACCGCGACTGGGGGATCTGCGGCGTGGGCGTGCTGCCCTCGGACCGGCGCATGGCCGAGGTCATGGCGGCCCAGGACCGCCTGTACACGCTGGTCGTCAAGCACCCGGACGGCTACCTCGACGCGCGGGTGGTCGGCTCGCTGGCGGACTACCTGCTCGCGCCGGACGACCCCGACGCGGTCGTGGAGGCGATGGCCGCGCCCGGCACCCGGATCGTGTCGCTGACCGTGACCGAGGGCGGGTACAACACCTCGCCCGACACCGGCGCCTTCGACGCCACGGCGCCGGCGGTGGTCGCCGACCTGCGGCCCGGCGCGCCGCCGCGGACGGTGTTCGCCCTGGTCACCGAGGCGCTGGTGCGGCGGCGCGAGCGCGGGGTGGCGCCCTTCGCCGTCGTCTCGTGCGACAACATCCCCGGCAACGGGCACCTGGCCCGCGCGAGCTTCGCCGCCTTCGCAGCGCTGCGCGACCCCGCGCTGGGGGAGTGGGTGGCGGCCGAGGTGCCCTTCCCGGACTCGATGGTCGACCGGATCACGCCGGTGACCACCGACGCCGACCGGGCCCAGCTCACCGCCGCCACCGGCGTCGAGGACGCCTGGCCGGTGGTGTGCGAGCCGTGGACGCAGTGGGTGCTCGAGGACTCCTTCCCCGGGGGCCGCCCGCCGCTGGAGGACGTCGGCGTGCAGCTCGTGGCCGACGTCGCCCCCTACGAGACGATGAAGCTGCGGCTGCTCAACGCCGGGCACCAGGTGCTCGCCCACCTCGGTCGGCTGGCCGGTCACGAGCACGTGCACGACGCCTGCCAGGACCCGCTGTTCCGCGCGCTGCTGCTCGGCTACCTCGACGAGGAGGCCACCCCGACCCTGCCGCCGGTGCCCGGCATCGACCTGCGCCGCTACCGGTCCGACCTGGTGGGCCGCTTCGCCAACCCCGCCGTCCGCGACACCCTGACCCGGATCTGCGAGAACGCCTCCGACCGCGTCCCGCAGTTCCTCCTCCCGGTGCTGCGGGACGACCTCGCCGCGGGACGGGAGATCCGCCGGTCGGTGGCGGTCCTCGCCGGCTGGGCGCGCACGGCGGAGGGGGCCGACGACGCGGGCCGGCCGATCGAGCTGTCCGACCCGCGGCGCGACGCGCTGCTCGCCCGCGCCCGGGACCCCGACCCGCTGGCCTTCCTCCGCGAGACCGACGTCTTCGGCGACCTCGCCGACGACCCGCGGGTGGCCGCGGCGTTCGTGGAGACGCTGACCTCGCTGCGGCAGCGGGGGGTCCGGGCCACGGTCGAGGACCTCGTCCGCGGTCCCCGAGCCCGGCCGGCCGGGTAGAACGGTGCGGTGTCCGACTTCGAACCCGACTGGTTCGGCCTGCTCGGCCGCGAGCTGCTCCGCGAGCGCCGTGCCGCGCTCATCGCCGAGGCCTGCGCGTGGAGCGTGGGCCTGTCCGACCGGCCGCACCACCTGCGGCTGCGCGGCCGGCTGGTGGCCACCGGCTCGACGATCGGCGACCGGGCCGCCACCGGCCAGCCGCTGTCGGGGGAGGAGGACGGCCGCATCGAGCTCGGCGACGCCACACCCGGCAGCTTCCAGGACGCGCTCAACGCCGTCGACGCCGACGGCACCGTGTTCGCCGACCGGTTCGACCGCGAGGTGATCGAGCCGTTCGTGCACGAGACCTGCGTGCTCGCCGCCGTCCGCGCCCGCCGCACCCGGCCCGGTCAGTGGGCCGAGCTGCTCGACGAGCTGGGGGAGGACCCCGCCGACGCCGACCCGGCCGACGTCGTCCGCGCCGGTGACTGGGAGGAGCCGCTGCGCACCGAGGCCGAGCACGTCGTGCTGGCCGCGCTGGGGCGGGCGCCGCTGCTGGAGGTCGAGTCCGAGGGGCTGCCGCTGTCGCTGGTGCGCGCCGCCGAGGCCACCGCGCGGGCGGCCGCGCCGGCGCCGCCGCCGGACGAGGGCGACGAGGACCTCTCGGGCGCGCTGTTCCTCGCGCTGGCCGCCGTCCGGGAGGCGGGGTTGCCCTCGCCGGTGCCGCCGGCCGAGGCCCGCCGGCTGCTGGCCGTCCTCGTGGAGCAGGGACTCGAGCCCGAGGAGGTCACCGGGGTGCTGCCGCACCTGCCGCTGGCCGAGGGGACCGCCGGGCGGGTGCGCGAGCTGCTCAGCTGAGCGGCAGGCCGGTGTAGTTCTCGGCCAGCTCGCGGGCCGCGGTCTCCGAGGAGCACACCCGGCGCAGCTGGGCCAGCTGCAGCTCGGCGTCGAACGGGTCGCCGGTGGTGTGCAGCATCGAGGTCATCCACCAGGAGAAGTGGGTGGCCCGCCACACCCGCTGCAGCGCGGTGTCGGAGTAGGCGTCGGCGAGGTCGGACTCCTTCTCCTGCAGCAGCCGCACCAGCGCCCGGGACAGCAGCACGACGTCGGCGACGGCCAGGTTGAGGCCCTTGGCGCCGGTGGGCGGCACGATGTGCGCGGCGTCGCCGGCGAGGAACAGCCGCCCCCGGCGCATCGGGGCGCTGACGAACGAGCGCATCGGCAGGATCGACTTCTCGGTCACCGGGCCGGTGCTGATCTCCCAGCCCTCGTGCGCGAACCGGGTGGCCAGCGACTCCCAGATCCGGTCGTCGGACCAGTCCTCGATCCGCTCCGACGGGTCCACCTGCAGGTACAGCCGCGACACCGACGGCGAGCGCATGGAGTACAGCGCGAACCCGTCGGGGTGCCAGGCGTAGATGAGCTCGTCGGTGGCCGGGGCGGCGTCGGCGAGGATCCCCAGCCACGCGTAGGGGTAGGTGCGCTCCCACAGCCGCTGCCGCGTGCCCTCGGCGACGACGGCGCGCGACGGGCCGTGGAAGCCGTCGGTGCCCGCGACGACGTCGCACTCCAGCACCTGCGGGTGCCCCTCGGCGTCGGTGAACCGGATCCGCGGGCTGTCGGTGTCGACGTCCTCGACGGCGACGTCGGAGACCTCGAAGTGCAGCGGCGGGCCGCCGGCGAGCTGCGCGGCGACGAGGTCCTTGACCACCTCGGTCTGCCCGTAGACCCACACCCGGCGGCCGCACAGCGCCGGGAAGTCGAGGGTGGCGCGCACGCCCGGGTACTGCAGGTGGATGCCGCGGTGCTCGAGGCCCTGCCGGTGCAGCCGGTCGCCCAGACCCGCCTCGGTGAGCACGTCGACGGTGTTCTGCTCGAGGATCCCCGCGCGGATCCGGGCCTCGACGTACTCCCGCGAGCGGTTCTCCAGCACCACCGAGTCGACGCCCTGCAGGGCGAGCAGCCGCGACAGCAGCAGGCCGGCCGGGCCGGCGCCGATGATCCCCACCTGGGTGCGCATGCGGCCGAGTGTGACCCCGGCTACGCCCGGCAGGACACCGCCGCCTCCCGGTCAGCGGAAGGGAGCCGTGCCAGCGAGCGCGCGCCCGATGCCGCGCGCGGCCACCTCGAGCACCGGCACCAGGCGGGGCAGGTCGCGCCGGTGGCTGGGGACGACGATCCCGAGCGCCGCCGCGACGACGGTGCTGCCGGGGCGCTCCACGCGCACCGGGACGGCGACCGACAGCGTGCCCAGCGACATCTCCTCCGCGGTGCGCGCCCAGCCCCGCCGGCGCACCTCGCCGAGCTCCCGGCGCAGCCGCCCGGGGTCGACCACGGTGTGCCGGGTGGCCCGCACGGGTGCGGCGAGGACCTCGGCGACGACCTCGTCGGGGGCGGCGGCCAGCAGGACCTTGCCGACCCCGGTGGCGTGCAGCGGCAGCCGGCTGCCGACCTGGCTGACCACCGGAACCGACTCGCGGCCCGAGATCCGCTCCACGTACAGCGCGCTGGTCCCGTCGCGCACGGCGAGGTGGACGGTGTCGCGGGTGGCGGTGTGCACGTCGAGCAGGAAGGGCGCGGCCACCTGGCGCAGCTCGAGCTGCACGGGGGCGAGCAGGCCGAGGTCCCACAGCTTGCGGCCGATCTCGTAGCGGCCGTCGGCGCGGCGGGACAGCGCGCCCCAGCCGGTGAGCTCGGCGAGCAGTCGGTGCGCCGTCGTCAGCGGGGTGCCCGACCGCTCGGCGATCTCGCTGAGCGACAGCCGCGGCGCCGCGGCGTCGAACGCGTCGAGCAGCGCCAGGGCGCGGGAGGTCACCGATCGCCCACCCTCGGCCGCGCCGCCCGCCACGGCGGCAGTCTCCCACCCAGCGGAAGGGCCGGAGGCTGGGGTCTTGCCGGTCTGTTCCGCGGACCGGTGTGCTGGGCCGGACGCCGGGGAGGTGGGCATGACCGAGTCCGTCCGGCTGCCGCTGGCCTACCACGACACGGCGGTGGCCTGCTCCTACCACCTCGCCTCGGCGGAGGCGGTCGCCGCGGCCCTGCCGCGGCGCGCAGGCCGGCCGCTGCTGCGGCCGATACCGCTGCCGGGCGGCCGCACGCTGGTCGCGGTGCACGCCTACCGCTACCGCACCGTCACCTGGACCGACGCCGACGGCGGCACGCACACCGTGGCGCCCTACGGCGAGGTCGGGGTGACCGCCGGCGTCCTCGCCGGCCCGGCGGCGCGCCGCAGGACCCGGCCCGCGATCGGCGGGTTCGTGCTCCAGCTCCCGGTGACCTCGCGGGAGGCCCGCGACCTGGGCCGCGAGGAGTGGGGGCTGCCCAAGTGGCTCGCCGACATGGACTTCCTCGACGCCGCCGACCGCCAGGTGGTGCGGCTGTCCGAGGGCGGGACCGAGGTGCTCACCCACACCGTGCGGACGTGGGGCCCGGCGCTGCGCGGGACCGGCACGCGCCGGCTGTGGTCGGTGCGGGACGGGCGGCTGCACGAGACGACGATCCCGGTGCTCGCCCGGTGGCAGGCCCGGCCGGGTCCGGGCAGGGCCGGGCTCGTGCTGGGGGAGCACCCGGTGGCCGGCGCGCTGCGCCGGCTCGAGCTGTCCCCGGCGCTGGCCGCCTTCCGCGCCGTCGAGTACCGCAGCACGCTGCCGGCGGGCCGGCCACTCGGCGCCGCCGACGCCGCGCCGCCCGCGCCGTACGCCGGCAGCGACGCCCCCGTCGGCCGGTTCACCGTGGCGCACCCGGGGACCGCACCGCTGTCGCAGTACCCGGCGGGCGCGCTGGTCCGATCAGCCGCCGCCCGGTAGTTCCTCGTCGAGCGCCGCCCAGGGGCCCAGCGCCGCGCCGGCCGCGCGCTCGGCCGCCTCCTCCGCGTCGCCGAGCGCGGCCCGCAGCGTCTCCCGGAGCCGGTCGGCCAGCGCCTGGTGCGGCGACCAGCGGGCCACCCCGAGGGCGGCGCGGGCGTTCTCGGCCGCGCCGGCCAGCCGGGCGGCCGGCGCGTGCCGGCCCTGGGCGAGGGCCAGCCCGGCGAGCACCTCCAGGCAGGAGGCCACGCCCTCCAGGTCGCGGGTCCGGCGGTGCAGCGCGGCGGCCTCCTCCAGCCGGGCGCGGGCGCGCGGCAGGTCCCCGGACAGCAGCGCGGCCAGCGCGAGGGTGTCGGTCAGCAGCGCGGTGAGCTGGTCGTCGGCGGCCGCGCGGGCCAGGCCGCGGGCCTCGTCGGCGACCCGCTCGGCTCCCTCGAGGTCCCCCGCCGCGAGCGCCACCCCGCCGCGCAGCATCCCGTTGAACGCGACCGACCACCCGTCCCCGCTGCGCCGCAGCTCGGCGAGGGCCTCGTCGAGCCGCGGGGCGACGCGGGGGTCCCCCGGGGGCAGGGTCATGGCCTCCGCGCCCAGGCCGTGGCCGACCAGCCAGACGTCGCCGCGCCGGCGGGCGTCGGCCACCAGCCCGTCGAGCAGCGGCGCCGCCGTCGCCGGCGAGCCCATCGCGATCCGCAGCGCCGCGCGGGCCCAGGCCAGCCGGCCGGCGAGGTCGGGCGGCAGCGCGGCGGCCGAGGGCAGCCGCGCGGTCTGCTCGGCGAGCTCGGCCATGGCCGGCAGCAGCCCGCGCGCCCACCACCAGCGGACCAGCGGCGCGGTCAGCCGCACGGCCAGCTCGGCGCGGTCGGTGGCCACCGCCCAGCGCAGCGCGGCCCGCAGGTCGGCGGTCTCCGCGTCGAGCCGGGCGCGCCACAGCTGCGCCGCCGGGCCGGCCAGCCCGGCGCCCGCGTCGGCGCCCAGGCCCGCCATGTGCTCGGCCCACCGGGCGCGGGTCGCCTCCTCCTCGCCGCGCTCCCGCAGCCGCTCGGCGGCGTAGGCCCGGACCAGCTCCAGCATGCGGAACCGCGGCTCGCCGTCGCCGGTGTCGGTGGGGCTCACCAGGCTGTGCCCGACCAGGTCCGACAGCGTCTCCACGACGTCGAGGTCGTCGCCGTCGGCGCCCACCGCCTCGGCGGTGTCGAGCGTGCAGCCGTCGGCGCACACCGACAGCCGGGCCAGCAGCGCCCGGCCCCGCTCGTCGAGCAGGTCGTGGCTCCAGGCGATCGTGGCCCGCAGCGTGCGCTGGCGGTCGGGGACGTCGACGTCGGGGTCGCCCATGTCGAGGGCACGGTCGAGCGCGCGGTCGAGGCGGGCCAGCAGCAGCCGCGGGGGCAGCGTGCGCACCCGGGCCGCGGCCAGCTCCACCGCCAGCGGCAGGCCGTCGAGGCGGCGGACCAGCTCCGCGACCGGGCCCGCGGTGGCCTCGGTGAGGACGAAGCCGGGGTCGGCCTGCTGGGCGCGGGCGACGAAGAGGTCCACGGCGGGCACCCCGGTCACGTCCGCGACACCGGCGTCGCCCGGCGCCGGTGTCCCCAGCGGCTCGATCGGCACGTCGTGCTCGCCGCGCAGCCGCAGCACGGTGCGGCTGGTCACCAGCAGCTGGGTCGACGGACAGCGGGCCAGCAGCGTCGCCAGGCCGGGCACGGCCGCCGTCACGTGCTCGAGGTTGTCGACGACCAGCAGCGCCCGCCGGCCGGCCAGCCGGTCGGCGACCAGGTCGAGCAGCGGACGCCGGCCCTCGGCCGCCACCCCGACCGCCTCGGCGACGGCGGCGGGGACGTCGGCGGCGTCCCGGACGGCGGAGAGGTCGACGAACCAGGTGCCGTCGCGGCCGGGCTCCACGGCGGCGGCCGCGGCCAGCGCCAGCCGGGTCTTGCCGATGCCACCCGGGCCGGTGAGCGCCACCAGCCGGACGGCCGGGTCGCGGAGCAGGCCGGTCACCGTGGCCAGCTCGGCCGTGCGGTCGACCATGGGGGTGGGCGGCGTCGGCAGCCAGCCCGCCGCCAGCCCGGACGGCGTCGGGGAGGGCCGGCCGAAGCGCTCGCTGAGCAGCACGGCGAGGTCGTCGGCGACCAGGTCGGCGAGCCCGGCCGGGTCGCGGTAGGGGGTGGTCGACATGCCGCCCTCGGCCTGCACCCGCGCGAGCAGCCGGGTCAGCCGGGGGTCGCGGTCGGGGGCCGGCGTGCGGACGTAGAGCAACCGGGGCATGCCCGCCGACAGCACGAGCTCGTCCTCCAGGCCCGAGATCGTCATGTCCGGGCCGACCCAGCCGTAGCGGTCGCCGTAGATCCCGACGAAGACCTCGCTCTGGGCGAGGTAGGCGCGGTAGAGGTCGCGCGGTGGGTGCGGGCGGGCCCCGAGCTCGAACATGACCGGGGTCAGCCGCAGGCGGGCGATGGCGTCGCGGACGGCGCGCCGCTCGGCCGCCAGCTCCTCGAGGGTGGAGGAGACGAAGACCCGCAGCCGGCGGTCGGGGGTCGCGATGGGCGGGGGAGGGGCGCCGGGCACGTCCGCCACTGCGGTCACGTGCGTGCACCTCCCGCCCGGTCGACGGGCGCTCGGCCCGTCCGGGGTCGCCGACGCCGGGGAGTCTGCCGACGCCGCGAGTCTAGGGACGGCCCGCCGTCCCGTCACGGGCGTCCCGGAACCCGGTGACAGGGCCCCGGCCAGGGTGGTTGCATACCGGCGGCCGACGACAGCACGGGGGACGCGCACTCGGAGACCACCGTGACCCGTGCCCCCGCCCAGCCCGGTCCCTCCCGGCTCCTCCCGGTCCGCGACGGGGCGCCGTCGTGACCGCCCACGACCCCGGCGCCGCGCTGGTCGTCGTCACCCGGGACGCCGGCGTGCGCACCGCCACCACCCGGGAGCTCGAGCGCCGCTACGGCAGCGACTACCGGATCGTGTCCGGTGCCGACCCGGCCGAGGCGGAGGCGGCCATGGGCGCGGCGGGCGACCCGCCGGTGGCCGTGCTGCTGGGCGGGCTCGGGGACGCCGACCCCGACGGGCTCGACGTGCTGCGCGCCTGCCACGGCCGGTACCCCGGCGCGGTGGCGGTGGCGCTGGTGCGGTGGGGGGCCTTCGAGACCGCCCGGCCCATCTTCGAGGCGATCACCGTGGGCCAGCTCGACCGCTGGGTCTACGCGCCGCAGGGGCGCGCCGACGAGGAGTTCCACCGCTCGGTCACCGAGATCCTCGACGAGTGGTCCTCGCGGCGGGGCGGCGGGTTCGAGGCGGTGCGGATCATCGGGGACCAGTGGGACCCGCACGCGCAGCACCTGCGCGACCAGATGACCCGCAACCGCATCCCGATCGGCGTCTACGAGGCGGGCTCCCCCGAGGGCCGCGCGATGCTCGCCGACCTCGAGCTCGAGCAGCCCCGGCTGCCGGTGGTCGTCGTCCGCTTCCGGCCCGAGCACACCGTGCTCGAGGCCCCGACCGACCTTGAGGTGGCCGAGGCGTTCGGCCTGTTCGACCCGCTGGACACCGAGGCCGTCCACGACGTCGCCATCGTCGGTGCCGGGCCCGCGGGTCTCGGCGCCAGCGTCTACGCCGCGTCCGAGGGGCTCGACACCCTGCACCTGGAGTGCGAGGCGGTCGGCGGGCAGGCCGGCACCAGCTCGCTGATCCGCAACTACCTCGGGTTCCCCACCGGCGTCAGCGGCAGCCGGCTGGCGTTCTCCGCCTACCTGCAGGCGTGGGCGTTCGGCACGACGTTCTCCTTCATGCGCACCGCCACGGCGCTGACCACCGAGGGCGGCGTGCACCGGCTCACCCTCAACGACGGGTCCACGGTGCAGGCGCGGACGGTGGTGGTGGCCACCGGCGCGGCCTGGCGTCGGATCGGCGTGCCGGAGCTGGAGTCGTTCACCGGCCGCGGCGTCTTCTACGGGGCGGCGGTCAGCGAGGCCCCGGCGATGGCCGGCCGGCACGTCTTCGTCGTCGGCGGCGGCAACTCGGCCGGCCAGGCGGCGGTGTACCTCTCGCGGTACGCCGAGAAGGTGACCCTGCTGGTCCGCCGCGCGTCGCTGACCGAGACGATGTCGGACTACCTCATCCGCGAGCTGGTGGCGCTGCCGCGGGTGGAGATCCGGTACCGGGTGCAGGTGGTCGGCGGGAGCGGCAGCGACGTCCTGGAGTCGGTGGTGCTGCGCGACCTCGACACCGGCGCCGAGACCGAGGAGACGGGGATGCTGTTCGTGATGATCGGCAGCGAACCGCGCACCGACTGGCTCGCCGGCACCCTGGCGCGCAACCGCTGGGGCTTCCTGCTCACCGGCGCCTCGCTCACCACCGAGGACGCCTCGCCGGCGTGGCCGCTGGAGCGGCCGCCGGCCCTGCTGGAGACCAGCACGCCGGGTGTCTTCGCGGCCGGCGACGTGCGCCAGGGATCGGTCAAGCGGGTCGCCTCGGCGGTGGGGGAAGGCGCGCTGGCGGTGACGCTGGTGCACGCCCACCTGGCCGAGCTCGCCGGCGCCGCGGCCGGCCGCTGACCCCCTCGGACTTCCTCCCAGCGGAACCGGACGCTTGGGACGGCTCCCGCCCGGACGTACGTTCCCGGCATGACCCGGACCACACCCGAGGTGACGCCACCGGGGCTGCGGCTGCCCCGCTACCTGCGCGCGGACGCCGCGGCGCGCACCCCGGTGGGCTTCCCCGGGTACCGCAGCACCGCGCTGCGCGCGCCGCTGCGGACCCCGGTCGACCTGCCGCAGCGGCTCACCGAGGTGACCGGTCCACTGCTCGGCGAGGACCGCGTGCGCCCCGAGGACGCCGACCTCACCCGGCGCGCCGGCGGCGAGGCCGTGGGTCAGCGGATCGTCGTCCACGGCCGCGTGCTCGACAGCGACGGCCGGCCGGTGCCCGACACCCTGGTGGAGGTCTGGCAGGCCAACGCGGCCGGTCGCTACCGGCACGTCGTCGACACCTGGCCCGCGCCGCTGGACCCGCACTTCGACGGCCTCGGCCGGGTCGTGACCGACGCCGAGGGACGCTACGAGTTCCTCACCGTCAAGCCCGGCGCCTATCCCTGGCGCAACCACGACAACGCCTGGCGGCCGGCCCACATCCACTTCTCGCTGTTCGGCCGGGCCTTCACCCAGCGCCTGGTGACGCAGATGTACTTCCCCGACGACCCGCTCTTCTCCCAGGACCCGATCTACAACGCCATCCCCGAGGCGGCCCGGCCGGCGGCGGTCAGCCGCTTCGACCACCAGCGCACCGTCGACCACTGGGCGCTGGCCTTCGAGTGGGACGTCGTGCTGCGCGGCGCCGACCGGACGCCGTTCGAGACCGAGGACGACGGGGACGTCGCGTGAGCCGCCTCCCTCTCACGCCGAGCGCCACCGTCGGCCCGTACCTGGCGATCGGGCTGACCTGGGAGGGCGGCGAGTTCGTCGTCCCGCCCGGCACCGAGGGCGCGATCTGGATCCGCGGGACGGTGTTCGACGGCAACGGTGACGTCGTCCCCGACGCGATGATCGAGACCTGGCAGGCCGACCCCGACGGCCGCTTCGACCACCCCGACGACCCGCGGGGCGCGGTCGCCCGCCCGGGTTTCACCGGGTTCGGCCGCGTGCAGACCGTGCCCGACGGCGAGTACGCCGTCTGCACGCTCAAGCCCGGCCGGGTGCCCGACGGCGAGGGCGGGCTGCAGGCGCCGCACGTCGACGTCTCGGTGTTCGCGCGCGGCCTGCTCGACCGGGTGGTCACCCGCGTCTACTTCGCCGACGAGGCCGCGGCCAACGCCGATGACGCCGTCCTGCGGTCGCTGCCGGAGGACCGGCGGTCGACGCTGCTGGCCACCCCGACCGACGACGGGTACCGCTTCGACGTGCACCTCCAGGGGGACCGCGAGACGGTCTTCTTCGCCGTCTGAGCGCGACGGCCGGTGGGGAGGACGTCGTGACGGGTCTGTTCGCCGGCACCTTCGCCCGCGGCGGTGCGGCGGCGGCGGTCTCCGACGACGCCTGGTTCCGCGCGCTGCTCGAGGTCGAGGCGGCGCTGGCCCGGGCCGCGGCGTCGGTGGGCCTGGTGCCGGCGACGGCGGCCGACGCGGTGGCCGCGGCCTGCGCCGACCCGTCGCGGCTCGACCTCGCCGGCGTCGTCGCCCGTGCGGCCGACGCCGGCAACCCGGTGCCGCCGCTGGTGCGCGCGCTGCAGGACGCGGTGGGCGAGCGCGACGCGGTCGCCGTGCACGTGGGCGCGACCAGCCAGGACGTCGTCGACACGGCCCTGGTGCTGCTGGCCCGGTCGGCGGTCGCTGCGCTCGACGCCGACCTCGCCGCCGCGGCCGGGCGGTGCGCGGAGTTGGCCCGCGCGCACCGCGACGACCCGGTCATGGGCCGGACGCTGATGCAGCAGGCGCTGCCGACGACCTTCGGGCTCAAGGCGGCGACGTGGCTGGCCGGGCTCGACGGCGCGCGGCTGCGGCTGGCCGAGGTGGTGGCCACGCTGCCGGTGCAGTACGGCGGCGCGGTGGGCACGCTCGCGGCGTCGTCGGGTGCCGGGGTGGTGCTGCGGGAGGCGCTGGCCGGCGGGCTCGGGCTGGTGGCGCCCGCGGTGCCGTGGTCGACCGTGCGGCTGCCGGTGGCCGACCTCGCCGGGGCGCTCGGCGCGACCGCGGGGGTGGTGGCCACCGTGGCCGTCGACGTGGTGCTGCTGGCCCAGTCGGAGGTCGCGGAGGTCACCGAGGCCGGCGAGGGGCGCGGCGGGTCCTCCGCCATGCCGCACAAGCGCAACCCGGTGGCGGCGATCTCGGCGCGGGCGTGCGCGCGGCGGGCGCCGGGGCTGGTGGCCACGCTGCTCGGCGCGATGGAGCAGGAGCACGAGCGGGCGGCCGGTGCCTGGCACAGCGAGTGGCCCACGCTCACCGACCTGCTGGTCACGGTCGGCTCGGCGGCGTCGTGGCTGGCGGAGGGCCTGCGCGGGCTGCGGCCCGACGTCGACCGGATGGCCGCGACCGTGGCCGCGGCGGGCGAGGGGCCGCTGGCCGGTGCGCTGGCCGAGGCCCTCGCGCCGGCGCTGGGACGCGGCGGGGCGCACGACGCGGCGGCCGCGGCGACCCGCGAGGCACGCGCGTCGGGCCGGCCGCTGGCCGAGCTGGTGGCCGCGCGCGACGACGTCGACGCCGCCGCGGTGCTCGCCGCGGCCGCGCCGGACGTGGGGGAGGCCGGCGCCCAGGTGGACGCGGCGCTGTCCGAGCACGAGAGGCTGGTGGAGGGAGCGCCGTGAGCGCGGTCGAGGTCAGCTACACCGTGGACGGGCCGGCCGACGCGCCGGTCGTCGTCCTGTCCAACTCGCTGGGCGCGACCCGCGGGATGTGGGACCCGCAGGTGCCGGCGCTGGCCGAGCGCTACCGGGTGGTCACCTACGACGCCCGGGGGCACGGGGAGTCGCCGGCGCCGGCCGGGCCGTACACGGTCGACGACCTCGCCGACGACGTCGTCGCGCTGCTCGACCGGCTCGGCGTGCGGCGGGCGCACGTGGCCGGCCTGTCGCTGGGCGGGATGACGGCGATGCGGCTGGCCGCCCGCGAGCCGTCGCGGGTGGACCGGCTGGCGCTGTTGTGCACGTCGGCGGCGCCCGACCCGCAGGGGTTCCTCGACCGGGGGGGGGGGGCGCGGGCGGGGGGCGCCCCCCCGCGGCCGCCCCCGCGCGTCGGGCCCCAGATCAAGACCCAGCACCACCGGCCGGCCACCCCCCCCCCCCCGCCG